>NZ_JBEPQB010000003.1:0-162500 GCF_040547625.1 Porphyrobacter sp. MBR-155 | reverse complement strand
CTGGAGGACCGAACCGTTTAATGTTGAAAAATTATCGGATGACTTGTGTTTAGGGGTGAAAGGCCAATCAAGCCGGGAAATAGCTGGTTCTCCGCGAAATCTATTGAGGTAGAGCGTCAGATGTATGCCGATGGGGGTAGAGCACTGGATGGGCTAGGGCTGCGCGAGCGGTACCAAACCTAACCAAACTCCGAATACCATCGAGTCTTGTCTGGCAGACAGACGGCGGGTGCTAAGGTCCGTCGTCAAAAGGGAAACAGCCCTAACCTACAGCTAAGGTCCCCAAGTCATATCTAAGTGGGAAAGCATGTGGGAATCCCAAAACAACCAGGAGGTTGGCTTAGAAGCAGCCATCCTTTAAAGAAAGCGTAACAGCTCACTGGTCTAAATAAGGGTTCCTGCGGCGAAGATGTAACGGGGCTAAAGATATGCACCGAAGCTTAGGGTTGCAGTTTACTGCAGCGGTAGCGGAGCGTTCCGTAGGCGAGTGAAGCGGGAGGGTAACCGACCGTGGACGTATCGGAAGTGCGAATGCTGACATGAGTAGCGACAAACAGGGTGAGATACCCTGTCGCCGAAAGACCAAGGGTTCCTACGCAATGCTAATCAGCGTAGGGTGAGCCGGCCCCTAAGACGAGCCCGAAGGGGGTAGTCGATGGGAACCACGTTAATATTCGTGGGCCTGAAGATGTGTGACGGATCGTGGAAGTTGTGTGGCCTTATTGGATTGGTCATGCAGCCAAGCGGTTCCAGGAAATAGCCTCTTCATATAGACCGTACCCGAAACCGACACAGGTGGTCAGGTAGAGTATACCAAGGCGCTTGAGAGAAGTATCCTGAAGGAACTCGGCAAATTGCCTCCGTACCTTCGGAAGAAGGAGGCCCCATCTTAAGGCAACTTTTGGTGGGGGGCACAGGCCAGGGGGTAGCGACTGTTTATCAAAAACACAGGACTCTGCTAAGTCGGCTTCAAGACGACGTATAGGGTCTGACGCCTGCCCGGTGCTGGAAGGTTAAGAGGAGGAGTGCAAGCTCCGAATTGAAGCCCCAGTAAACGGCGGCCGTAACTATAACGGTCCTAAGGTAGCGAAATTCCTTGTCGGGTAAGTTCCGACCTGCACGAATGGCGTAACGACTTCCCCACTGTCTCCAGGATATGCTCAGCGAAATTGAATTCTCCGTGAAGATGCGGAGTACCCGCGGTTAGACGGAAAGACCCCGTGCACCTTTACTGCAGCTTCAGAGTGGTATTAGGAAAGAGTTGTGTAGCATAGGTGGGAGGCTTTGAAGCGACGGCGTCAGCTGCCGTGGAGCCATAGGTGAAATACCACCCTGCTGTTTTCTGATATCTAACCTCGCACCGTTATCCGGTGTAGGGACCCTCTGTGGCGGGTAGTTTGACTGGGGCGGTCGCCTCCTAAAGAGTAACGGAGGCGCGCGATGGTAGGCTCAGGACGGTTGGAAACCGTCTGTTAGAGTGCAATGGCATAAGCCTGCCTGACTGCGAGACTGACGAGTCGAGCAGAGACGAAAGTCGGTCATAGTGATCCGGTGGTCCCTCGTGGAAGGGCCATCGCTCAACGGATAAAAGGTACGCCGGGGATAACAGGCTGATGATTCCCAAGAGCTCATATCGACGGAATCGTTTGGCACCTCGATGTCGGCTCATCACATCCTGGGGCTGGAGCAGGTCCCAAGGGTTTGGCTGTTCGCCAATTAAAGTGGTACGTGAGCTGGGTTCAGAACGTCGCGAGACAGTTTGGTCCCTATCTGCCGTGGGCGTCGATACTTGAAAGGAGTTGCCCCTAGTACGAGAGGACCGGGGTGAACATACCTCTGGTGTACCTGTCATCCTGCCAAGGGTGCCGCAGGGTAGCTATGTATGGACGGGATAACCGCTGAAAGCATCTAAGCGGGAAGCCTCCCTTGAGATTAGGTATCTTTGAACCGTGATAGACCATCACGTTGATAGGCCGGGTGTGGAAGTGCAGTAATGCATGGAGCTAACCGGTCCTAATAGTTCATATCATGCTTGAGAGTTCGCACTGTCAACGACAGGCCTGCCCTATGGGTAAGCAAGTCTTTGTGGTGGAGAATACCTCCAGCCAGATACGCCCTTTACCACTCACCCAAGTGAGTGTGCATCGATTTAAAAACCCGCATCCACTGGCCCCATTGCTTGGTGGCCATAGCGTCTGTGACCCACCCGATCCCATCTCGAACTCGGCCGTGAAACCAGACAGCGCCGATGGTACTGTGTCTTAAGGCACGGAAGAGTAGGTCGTCGCCAGGCATTGAAGCCAGTGGGAGCGGGTATAACCCATTCACAAGTCATAGGGCTGTCCTGCAAGGGCGGCCCTTTTGGCGTCTCTAGAGTTTTAATCTGGGACGCGCGCCAAACGGATCCACAGGATCCGCAAGGCCGACCGGCCGCCCACAGCGCTTAGCGCGAGGGACGCCAGACAAACGGTTTATCGCGGGATGGAGCAGCCCGGTAGCTCGTCAGGCTCATAACCTGAAGGTCGTTGGTTCAAATCCAACTCCCGCAACCAAATAAATCAAGGCCTTAGCAGAAACGCTGAGGCCTTATTTTTATTTTTGGATCAAATTTGGGTCAGTAAAAAATAAGAATGCCCAGCAATTCACAGTGTATCCATCCGGTGAAACGTAAGCGATGTCCCGAGCCCACCTTGCGCGGTTGATGTGAAGCGCCGAGTTTCCACGCCCGGTTAAAGGGTGAGGTGGTGCCGATTTTCTGGACAGGATGGTAAGCTAATCCCGACCTGATGGATTGGTACGGGAATGAAGACGACGAGAAAGCGCTACAGCGCCGATTTCAAAGCCAAGGTGGCGCTGGAGGCGATCCGGGGTGACCTGACGCTGGCGGAGCTTGGCAGCCAAGCATGGCGTGCACCACACGATGATCGCGTTCTGGAAGCGGCAAGCCATCGATGGGATGGCGAGCACGTTCTCCGGGGCTGGCGATCCTGCCAGGGTTGCCAGCGAGAGCGAGGTGGAAAAGTTGCACGCCAAGATCGGGCAACTGGTGGTGGAGCGGGATTTTTTAGCGAAGGCCTTCGGTCGATGAGCGTGGACCGGAGGCGGGCGATGGTCGAACCTGCTCACCACCGCCTGTCGATCTCGGCTCAGTGCCGCCTGCTGCGGATCAGCCGCTCATCTTATTACTATGCGCCGGTGCCGGAAACGGACGAAACGCTGGCGCTGATGACGGTGATCGACACGACGTTCCTGGACTGCCCATGGTATGGCAGCCGCCAGATGGCGCGGCATCTTCGGCGCAATGGCCGTGATGTTGGTCGTCGTAGGGTGCGGCGGTTGATGGCGAAGATGGGGCTGACGCCGATCTACCAGCGGCCGCGCACGAGCGATCCGCACCCGCAGCACCGGATCTATCCATACTTGCTGCGCAAGCTGACGATCGAGCGGCCGAACCACGTGTGGTGCGCCGATGTGACATACATCCCCATGCGTCGGGGCTTCCTCTACCTGGTGGCGATCATGGACTGGGCGACCCGCAAGGTGCAGGCCTGGCACCTGTCGAACACGATGCCAGAAAACCTGGGGACGCTGGCTTCTGCGTCGCAGCGCTGGAGGAGGCACTGGCCCGGTTCGGCAGGCCGGAAATCTTCAATACGGATCAGGGCAGCCAGTTTACCAGCTTTGCCTTCACAAGCGTGCTGCGCGAGGCCGAGGTCCGCATCAGCATGGATGGCCGGGGCCGGTGGATGGACAATGTCTTCATCGAGCGACTCTGGCGCTCTCTGAAGTACGAGTGCGTCTACCTGCATGCCTTCGAGACCGGTTCCGAGCTGCGGGCTGGCCTTGGCCGGTGGATCACCTATTACAACACCCAGCGTCCGCACTCGGGCCTGGCCGGGCGAACCCCGGTCGAGGCCTATCGGCGGATCGGGCAATCAGATCATGGGGGGGCATGCCCCCCATGATCTGATGATCAAACAGGCGGCATGAAAGACAACCGGGATTAGCTTAACTCAGCCGCCAAACTGTCCAAGAAGGCGGGACCACCTCACTATGCCCGATGTTTCCAATTTGACCCTGTCCGGGGCGCGCCCCGGACAGGGTCAAACAAACGAAGTGGGGAATTTTCAAATGTCACTTCTGGGGCATTTTAATCTGCCAGCGACAGATCGGCACCGGGCGCGGATGTGTCCTGCTTATGTCGAGGGGCTGATTGGCCTCGGGGACCGGGCCCTAGCGTTTTTGCTTCGACCTGAGCGCCAGACCCATGCCCAGCAACGCCAGCGCCGCGCCGCTCGCGGTTAGCCACGTCCAGCGATAGCCTTCGAACAAAGTCGACAGCAGCATCGCCACGCACACGGTAACAATGGCATTATAGGCCGTGCGCCCCGCGCCGATCTCGCGCACCAGATTATAGTGCAGTGGGAAGGTCACCACCGACCCGATCAGCGCCAGATAGGCTGTCCCCGCCCAGAACTGCCAAGCCTGCGGCACCGCCGGAGGAGGGCCAGCGGTCAGCAGTGCAAATCCAAGATCGAAGATCGTGCCATAAAGCATCGCCCAGGCCAGCAGGCTGACCATCGGCACTGCGCGTCCGGTGGTATTGGCCTGCACCACATTGGCAATTGATGCTGCCAGCATCCCGCCAATCGCCAGCATGATCCCAAGGCCGACATTGCCGTCCAGCGGAGCCGCGCGCCATTCGTGCACCAACAACATTGCCACCCCAGCAATCGCGACAAGGCTACCGCCGATAAAGCCGCCTTGCACCTTTTCGCCGATGAACACCCGCGCAAACACCGCGTTGGGCACCATCAGCAGCGCGAACATCACCGCGACGATGCCCGAGGTGATGTGCGCTTCGGCATGGTAGACGAACAGGAAATTGCCGCTGAACTGCGCGATGCCGACACCGAGCGCCAACAGATGTTCGGCCCGGCCCAGCCTCAGTCGGTTGCACATCACCATAGCCAGCAAAAACAGCGCTGGGGTCGCCAGCAGGAAGCGGTAGAATACGCTCCACGCCGCAGGCACTCCGTCGATCTGTCCCGTAATCACAAACCATGTCGATCCCCAGATCGTGCCGGTCAGCATGAACGGGATCAGCACCTTGGGGCTGAGTATTGAGGGGCCGAAAGTCGTCGGCGCGGGGGCTGACGTCATAGTGAGGCGATGGCCTTGCCAAGCGCCTGCGCGTCCTCAGTTCGAGTATTCCACGCGGTGACGAAGCGGGCGGAATCGGCGCCCCAATCGTAAAAGGCGAAATCCTGCGCGCGCAGAGCGGCGCGTTCAGCCTCGCTCAATCGCACGAACAGTTCATTAGCCTCAACCGGGTGAAGCAGCCGGTCGCCGCAACCTGCCGCCACTTCCTGTGCAGCGGCATTGGCGTGCACGGCATTGGCAAGCCACAAGTCACCATCCAGCATCGCAAGGATCTGCGCGGCGAGATAGCGGCCCTTGCATTGCAGGTGCCCCGCGCGCTTGCGGCGATAGCGAACTTGCATGGCGGCTTCGGGTTCGAACAGCACCACCGCCTCCGCGCCCATCCCGCCGTTCTTGATGAACCCGAAGGAAAGACTGTCGACCGGGCCGCTAGCTGCGCGTGCCGCATCTTCTGCGCTGCCGCCAAGGAAAGCTGCCGCATTGGCAAAGCGCGCTCCGTCCATGTGCAGACCAAGCCGCCGTTCCTTCGTAAACACACCCAGCGCCGCCAGTTCGGCAGCCGTGTAGGTGCGACCATATTCGCTCGCCTGCGTGATCGCGATGGCGTGCGGCTGCACTTGATGCACATCATTGCGGATCGGATCGATCAGCGCGGCTATGCCTTCCGGCGTCAGCTTTGCGCCATCGCCGTCTGCCAGCATCAGCTTGGCACCGTGGAGAAAAAATCCCGGCGCGCCGCCTTCATCGACCTCGATATGTGCCTCGCGGTGGCACACCACCCCGCCGTGGGGGGCGCACATCGTCGCCAGCGCAAGGCAGTTGGCTGCTGTCCCGGTCGCCACCCACAGCGCGGCGCATTCACGCCCGAACAGCGCCGTAAAGCGTGCGTCGAATTCTCCTGACAGCGAATCGCCATCATAGGGATTATCCGGATGGTCGGCTGCACGCATCGCCTCCCACAATCGGGGGTGGACGGCGGCGGCATTGTCCGACAGGAAGGGCTTGGCAAGGGTCATGGGACAACGCCTCTAATGTGCCACGCGGCCATGGCAAGCGGCCAGACATACGGTCAACGCAAGCGGGAGAAACGGCCAGTGGTCGAGGAAACCACAGAACTCACCATCACCCATCATGTTCAAGGGCAGGGTGGATGCTATTTAGCGGTGGTGCGCAATTCTTCGCACGAGGCCTATCTTCAGTGGGAACCAGGCGGCGTGCAGGCGGGCAAGGAAGTGCGTATCGCCGCGCATACCGTGGTGCCGCGCGCGATCGGCGGGCGCGGGGTGGCGGCTGCGCTGGTGATGCGAATGGTCGCGGATGCACGGCGGCAGGGTTTCCTGATCCGTCCGGATTGTTCCTATGTCGCCGCCAAATTTGCCGCCAACCCCGATTGGTCCGTGTTGAAAGCCTGATCAAGCGGCGCATCGATCTGCGAATAATCAGTCGCGGCGATGGTATCGAGAATGCTGGCGCGCAATATTCGAGCCGTTTTCAATGGCATGCCGGGAATTGAAAAACTGCCGCCAGCCAGTCCCAGATGCATAGTGGCATAGCCACGCCAGCGGGCCAGCGGTCCCTGCGCGATTTCCACCGAGTGCAGTTTTTGCCGGGTCGAAATCCGGCTGGTGGGTGACATGAGCCCGGTGGTGGAGAAAATCTGTTCTGGATCAATCGCATGACGCCGGAACTCCCACGCATAAAGTTGCGCCCCGGCCATCACTACCGCCAGGCCAAGCGGGATCAAGGCCACACTAAGAGGCGCCAAGACCGCCCCTAGAATCGCCGCCACGACAAACGGCAGCGCGCTGATGATCGCCGTGTCATCGCGGTGACGTCGGCTGGCGCGGTGCCAGTCGATCCGCTCATCAGGCAAGTGGAACCCTGCCGCCGCTACGATTGGCGCGATCTCGTCCATCTGCGCAAACGGGGCGACGACGTGGCTTTCATGGCCGGCATCCTGCGCCAGGCTCACGAAGCTCAAACCGTGCCAGCCAAACCGATAGCGCATAAACCCGGTGCCGATCACCAGCGCCTGCACCCGGTGCGCTGGCATCACCACATCGGTGCGGGTGAACAAGCCGCGCTGTCGCCGGAATCCGCGTGCGCTGCGGGTAAGGGTGAACCCCCAATCGCGCGCAAAGGTTCGCAGGATGCCGGTTGCCAGACCGATCAGCGCCAATCCGAACAGCCCGGCGGTCGCGCCCGCCGCCTGCGCGTAAGGGCCAAGGCTGGCAATGGTGCTGCCCTGTTCCTCCAGCCAACCGCGCCACAGATCGCCGTTCCAGATGTCAATATCGGTGACCATGTCGGCATATTGCAGCAGGCCGCCCAGCACCGCGAACACCGCGAGCGAGAATTCAAACAGGCCAAAGCGCAATAACCGCCTTGGCCCCATTGCGAACAGCACGTCGCCTTCATCCGCGCCTTCATCCGCGTCGCCCGATGAAGATGCCGCTGGGTTGGTGCTCGTAGCAGCCTGTTGCCCATCATCGCGGCGTTCGCGCACCAAGTGGCGCAGGCGCTCGCCCTCGGCGGCGGTGAGGTATGTTAGCGCGAGGTCTTCGCTCCCACCCGCTCCGGTTTCAAATTTGACCGCGACCAGGCCCAGCAGACGTGGAAGCAGCTTGGCTTCCAGGCTGACATCCTGAATCCGCTCATAGGGAACCGAACGCGCCGAACGGCTCAGCACGCCGCTTTCCACCCGGATATCCTGTTCGCCGATGGTATAGGTCAGCCGCCGCCAGGCGATATAGCTGAACAGCGTCCCGATAATCGCCGCCGCCACAACAACCCCGATGGCGACCAGCATCCGGCCCGCACCGCCAATCCCGGAAAACGCAACCGCGATCGCCGGAATAATCGCGCTGCGGATGCTTCCGATTGCGCCCAAAACAACGCTGATCGGCGCGGTTCTATGCGGCTGGATCACAGGCTCTCCCGCCGGATATGGGCGCGGATCTCTTCGCGCATTTCCCTTGCGCGCGCCTCTTCCAGTCCGGGCAATGCCACGCTGGCATTGTGATTGCCCGCAGTGTGAAGCGTCAGCGTGGCGATGCCGAAAAACCGTTCGAGCGGGCCTTGATGCACGTCGATATGCTGCACCCGGCTGAACGGGACTACCGTGTCCGAACGCCACAGCAAGCCGCGCACCACCCGCAGCCGGTCCGCGCTGATCTGATACCCGCGCGCATGGTAACGCCGCGCCGGGATGCGGATGATCAACGCCAGTGCAATCAGCAGCACCGGTCCGGCAATGATCCCGCTGGGGAAGGCCGCCTGATCGCGAAAGGCCGTCTCCAGCACCAGCGATCCTATCAGAAACGGAATCGCGGCCAGTGCTGCCTGCACCCGCAGCGCGTGAGCGTAATTGGGGTGCAGTCTGGTAAGCTCGCCCTCGTCATCGGACGGCTGATCGACAGGGGTTGGCGCAGATGATTTATCCATGGTGGTTTACTTGCGCAATACAGCGCACCCGCGCAAGCGCTTTCGTTCACACCTGACGACAACCACCGTTCGGTCTGTTGCATTCCTATGACGTGTCGCTAGGCGAGGCGGATCACCTGCCATCGGGGATTCGCGCGCCATGAAGATCATGTCCGGCAATTCGAACCTGCCGCTCGCCCGGGCCATCGCGGCCTATCTCGAAATGCCGCTCACCGATGCCAGTGTGCGGCGGTTCTCAGACGAAGAAATATTCGTTGAAATCCATGAAAACGTGCGCGGTGAAGACGTGTTTGTCGTCCAGCCGACCAGTTTTCCGGCCAATGATAATCTGATGGAATTGCTGATCTGCATCGACGCGCTGCGCCGCGCCTCGGCCAAGCGGATCACGGCGGTGGTGCCCTATTTCGGTTACGCCCGGCAGGATCGCAAGCCGGGGCCACGCACGCCGATTTCGGCCAAGTTGGTGGCGAACCTGATTACCGAGGCAGGGGCAGACCGGATGCTGGCGGTCGATCTGCATGCGGGGCAGATTCAGGGTTTTTTCGATATTCCGACCGATAACCTCTATGCTGCGCCAGTGATGGCAGCGGATATTCAGGCGCGGTATGGCGATCAGGATCTGATGGTGGTGTCGCCCGATGTCGGCGGGGTGGTGCGCGCGCGCTCGCTCGCCAAACGGCTCGACAACGCGCCGCTGGCGATCGTCGACAAGCGCCGTGACCGGCCGGGCGAAAGCGAGGTGATGAACATCATCGGCGACGTTTCAGGCCGGCACTGCATCCTGATCGACGATATGGTCGATTCGGGCGGCACCCTGTGCAACGCGGCCGAGGCGCTGCTCGAAAACGGTGCAAAGTCGGTCGCGGCCTATATCACCCACGGGGTGTTGTCGGGCGGCGCGGTGGCGCGGATCAACGGGTCGCGCCTTAAAGAGCTGGTGATTACCGATTCGATCCGGCCAACCGAAGCCGCCGAAGCATCAGACCGCATCCGCATCCTGCCGATCGCCCCACTGGTGGGCGAAGCGATCCGGCGGATTGCGGATGAAAGCAGTGTGTCGAGCCTGTTTGATTAGTTCGTCATTGCGAGCCGAAGGCGAAGCAATCCATGGCCAGACATCGCGGCAGATGCGGCGGCGGTTCATGGATTGCCGCGTCGCTTCGCGCCTCGCAATGACGGATAAGGAACCCCATGGCTGGCATTGTAAATGACCGATAACGACCTCGCCCTCGCCCTGCGCCTCGCCGATCTTGCCGGGGCGGCGATCCGTCCGCTGTTTCGCGGCCAGTGGAGCGAGGAGCGCAAAGCCGACCGCTCCTTCGTCACCGAAGCCGACCGCGCTGCCGAAGCCGCGATGCGGCGGCTGATCGAGGCCGAATTCCCCCGCGACGGCATCATCGGCGAGGAATATGGCATCCGCAACGAAGGCGCAGGCCGTCAATGGGTGCTCGATCCGATCGACGGCACCACCAGCTTCATCGCCGGACGCCCGATCTTCGGCACGCTGATCGCGCTGTTGCAAGATGGCTGGCCGGTGCTGGGCATCATTGACCAGCCGATTGCGGGTGAGCGCTGGGTCGGGAGGATCGGCCAGCCGACTCTGTTCAACGGCAAGCCCGCTCAGGCCCGCCCGCTCAAGGAACTGTCCGACGCGGTGCTCGCTACCACCAGCCCGCACCTGTTCACCAATGAGGAGGCTGACGCTTTCATGGCGGTCGCCAAGCAGGTGGCGGAAAAGAAGATTATCTACGGCGGGGACTGCTACAATTACGGCCTCGTCGCATCCGGCCATATCGACGTGGTGATCGAGGCGGGGCTGAAGCTTTATGACTACGCCGCGCTCGTTCCGGTGGTCGAAGGCGCGGGAGGGATAATGGCCGACTGGCAGGGCAACCCCTTGGATGCGGCAAGCGACGGCACGGTGATCGCACTGGGCGATCCGGCGCGGCTCGAAGATGTGCTTGAGGCGATGGGGTAGGCCGCCAGCGGGCCTTTTCGTCATGCGACCCCGTGCCCTCATCACGGCGGCGAAATGTTGCTCCGGTCGCTGATCCGGTGCCCGCTACGACAGCGCCGCGTCCGGCAATTCGCTGAGCGCTCTGATACCGAACAATAATGGCGCCGCGCCGCCCGATCTTGCGATCTTGTAAGCGGCGCGGCCCCGACCAGCAGCAGGGGTTGGGGGGGTAGCTGCTGGTTAACTGGAACGTTCGCTATAAACCGGCAATAGGTTACAACGCTGGCGTCCACGCGCGATTGGCAAAAGCTGCATCGAGTTCGGTGTGGAATATATGGTTGGAATAGTTCGAAATAACCTTGGCACTGATTGCCAGAATAATACCGAGAATGTGCTGCTCGGTATATCCCGCGGCGAGAAAGGCCTGCGCCTGATCGGTGGTCGGATTGCCGCGGCTTTCGGTCATGATATGCGCAAATTCACGCAAGGCTTCGAGCTTGGCATCGGCAATCGGACGGCCATCGCGGATCGCATCGGTCACTTCGGCTGGCACCTTGGACATCTTGTCGGCGACAAAGCTATGCGCCGCGACGCAATAATGGCAGCCATTGAAGCGGCTGATCGCCAGCAGAACCACTTCCTGTTCGACAGGGGTGAAGCCCGCTTCGGCGCGGAACAGTGTATAGCCGTGGCTATAGGTGTCCAGCAGCGCGGGCAGGTTGACCATCGCTCGGTACATGTTGGGCAACATGCCCATTTTTGCTTCGATTTGTGTCAAGGGAGCGCTGATCGCAGGATCGGCATCATCCGTCCCGCGCAGGGGCAAGCTGGTCTTGAATGTGTCGGGCATTGTATTTCCTTTCGTCAGGTTGAGCGGCGCGAGGCATTAGGAATGATCGTTCCAAACGAGGCAGCAATAAATCTCGATCAGATCAGTGATTTCAAAACGCCGTCGCGAATGGTGGTTAGGGTATCGGCGTCAGGGCGGCTGCGGATCATCACCAGCATGCCCAGCATTGCTGCGAGCGCCTGATGCGCGAGCTGCCCAGCATCCCGATCGGCAGCAAACGCGCCATCTTGCTGTCCCTTGCGGATCATCGCGAGGAAGAAGGCTTCGATATCGTCCTGGGCGGCGTTGACCAGTTCGGCGATTTCGCTGTCATGTGCTGCCAGTTCAAGCGCGGTGTTGACGATGAAGCAACCCCAATTGCCCTGCGGCACCTTGGTCTGATCAATGAACCGGTCAAACACCGTCGTAATCGCTTCGGCAGGCGGTTGGGATGCGCCGAGCTGTTCAAACATCCGGCGCCTAATATCGATGTCATATTTCTTGAGTGCACTGAGAAATAGCGCCCGCTTATCGCCGTAAGTCGCGTAGATGCTGGCCCGGTTCACCCCGGTGGCCGTTACCAGATCCTGCATCGAGGTAGCTTCGTACCCACGCGCCCAAAACACCTGCATCGCCCGGGTCAGCGTCGTTTCAACATCGAAGTTCTTTTCCCAAGGCATGGCAGGCAGATAGTATGTCTGGAACGATTGTTCAAGACAATTCTTGCCCAACAAATGCTGGCAGCTTTATGAGGATTCTGGCGCGGAGTGCTATTGCCCTGGGTCCAAGCGTCCAAGAGCGGGTTTGATTCTGCCTCAACACCCTTGCCTTTCCACCCCTTCCCGCCTATCCGCGCGCACTTCACTGACACGAATCAATCAGCCAGCCTGGCGACAAGGGCTGCCATGGCCGGTTCCGACGTGTCTCTTACAGGAGATGAAAATGCCCAAGCTGAAGACCAAGAGCGGTGTGAAGAAACGCTTCAAAATCACCGCCACCGGCAAGGTCAAGCACGGCGTCGCTGGCAAGCGTCACCGTCTGATCAGCCACAATGCGAAGTATATCCGCCAGAATCGCGGGACATCGGTACTGTCGTCGCACGACACGCCGACGATCAAGAAATGGGCGCCCTACGGGCTGGATTGATGCTGCAGGCCTGATGGCCAGCGCGTCCTCAAGATAAGGATATACTGATATGTCTCGCATCAAACGCGGTGTTACCACCCGCGCCAAACACAAGCGGATTCTCGACCAGGCCAAGGGCTATCGCGGTCGCCGCAAGAATACCATCCGGGTCGCCCGTCAGGCGGTCGAAAAGGCCGGGCAATACGCCTACCGCGACCGCAAGGTTAAGAAGCGCACGTTCCGCGCCCTGTGGATCCAGCGCATCAATGCGGCTGTCCGCATGGAAGGCCTGACCTATTCGCAGTTCATGCACGGCATCAAGCTGGCCGGGATCGAACTCGACCGCAAGGCGATGGCCGATCTTGCCATGAACGAAGGCGGCGCGTTCAAGGCCGTGATCCAGCAGGCCAAGGCCGCGCTGCCCGCCTGATTGGTCGCAAGGCGGACTGACTAGCCCGCCTAGAGTAGAATCGAATTATGGCGAGCCTGTGAAAAGGCTCGCCTTTTTCGTGTCCACTTGTAGAAATGCGCCAACAGCCTTGTTAGACTGCGCTATTACGCGCAATCTGTAATTCATGGGGGATAGGTTTGATTCACGCGTGATAGGAGGCCGTCTGCCGCTTGCAGGTTACCGGCTGCACGCGGAATTCCGCGAACCGCCCGCGCAGTTCGAGGGGTGTTTTACCACCTTCTACCATCTTGCCTTGGATCTGGATGATCCGGCCTCTCCCCTTACCGATTACCTCCAGCCCGAATGGGGCAATATCCGTTTCTTCTGTGGCAGTGCACCTGATGCCGAGATTGGCGCAATTCGCGTCAGCGGTGCCCCCTTCGTTGCGACGGGGCCAAGCGCGCTGCCATGCCGGTTTACACTGGGGCCGGTGCGGATGTGGGGTGTGGGCTTCCTTCCGCTGGGATGGGCGCGGTTCATGCGATCCGATGCGCGCAGCTGTGCTAACATCATCTGCGACGGCGCGGCGCATTTCGCCTTTCAGCACTTTGCCGGACTGACCGATACGCTATGCAATCCGCAGGCCAGCATGGACGAACAGTTCGATGCGATCGTCAACGCCATGACGCAGATGATGCGCCCCACCCGCGACGATGCCCGCATTGCCCGCGTGCACCGCGAGTTGGTCAATAGCGAGCACGCCTCCGTGCGCGATCTGGCCGATTCCTGCGCGATGAGTATTCGCATGCTGGAACGGTTGTCGACGAAATATTTCGGCTTTTCGCCCAAGCTGCTGATGCGCCGCCAGCGGTTCATGCGCAGCCTCACCACTTATATGCTCCATCACGGTAGCCACTGGACCGAGGTAATGGATGCACATTACCACGATCAGGCGCAATTCACCCGCGAGTTCCACGAATTCATGACCATGAACCCAAGTGAATATGCCGCGCTTGACCACCCGATTCTGAAATCGTTCATGGAAGCCCGCGCGCGGATGTGGGGCAGCGCGGCCCAAACGCTGGACGCCGCGCCGCCGCCCTGACGTCAACCGCGACAGGTTCTTTGCAAAACGTGCGATTTGCGGCTAGCGGGCCGGGGGAAAACTCCGCTTGCGAAAACTCTTAGGGCCATGACCGACATCACCAACCAGACACAGGCCGCGCTGGCCGCGATTGCTGCAGCGACGAGCCTTGACGCGCTTGAGGCGCAGCGGCTCGACACGCTCGGCAAAAAGGGCTGGGTCAGCCTCGCGCTCAAGACGCTGGGCGGGATGAGCCCGGAAGAGCGCACTGCGGCTGCGCCTGCGATCCAGACTGCGCGTACGGACATTGCTGCGGCGCTGGATGCGCGCAAGGCGGCGTTGGAGACTGCGGAGCTTGAAGCCCGGCTAGCGCGCGAGACAATTGATCTGACGCTGCCCGCCGCGCCTGCGCCGCGCGGTTCGGTGCATCCGGTCAGCCAGGTGATGGATGAGCTTGCCGAAATCTTCGCTGATCTCGGCTTTGCGGTCGCCACCGGGCCGGAAATCGAGGACGACTGGCACAATTTCACCGCGCTCAACATGGACGAAACGCATCCGGCGCGGGCGATGCACGATACATTCTATTTCCCGGACCGAACGAGCGAAGGCCGGGAGATTCTGCTGCGTACGCACACCTCGCCGGTGCAGATCCGTTCAATGCTGGCACAGGGCGCGCCGATCCGTCTGATTGCGCCGGGGCGGGTCTATCGCAGCGACAGCGATGCCACCCATACGCCGATGTTCCATCAGGTCGAAGGGCTGGTCGTGGGCCGCGACATTCACTTGGGCCACCTCAAATGGACGCTGGAGACCTTTTTCAAGGCGTTCTTTGAGCGCGAGGATATCGTGCTGCGGCTGCGCCCGTCATACTTCCCCTTCACCGAGCCAAGCGTCGAGGTTGATGTCGGTTACTCCACCGAAGGAGACCGCCGCGTGGTCGGTGGGCACGGCGATGCGCCGGGCCATGCGTGGATGGAATTGGGCGGCAGCGGGATGGTGAACCGCCGTGTGCTAGAATTTGCCGGAATTGATCCCGATGAATATCAGGGCTTTGCCTTCGGCCTCGGGATCGATCGGATTGCGATGCTGAAATACGGAATGAATGATCTGCGCGCCTTCTTCGATGGCGACCCGCGCTGGCTGGCGCATTACGGTTTCAGCCCGTTCGATCAGCCGACGCTGTCCGCCGGTGTAGGAGCGCGCGCATGAAGTTCTCGCTCACCTGGCTTAAGGATCACCTTGAAACCACCGCCACGGTCGCGGAAATCTGCGATGCGCTGAACGCCATCGGGCTTGAGGTTGAAGGCGTCGAAGACCCGGGGGACAAGCTCGCCGGTTTCCGCGTCGCCCACGTGCTGACCGCCGCGCGCCACCCCGATGCTGACAAGCTGCAGGTGCTCACCGTCGATACCGGAGAGGGCGATCCGTTGCAGGTCGTGTGCGGCGCGCCCAATGCCCGCGCGGGGATGAAGGGCGTGCTAGGCCTGCCCGGAGCGGTTGTCCCGGCCAACGGCATGGTGCTGCGCAAGAGCGCGATCCGCGGGGTCGAATCCAATGGCATGATGTGCTCGGTCCGCGAGTTGGAACTGGGCGAGGACCACGACGGGATCATCGAATTGCCGGACGACGCGCCGGTAGGGAAGAGCTTTGCCGATTACCATGGTGCGTCCCCGGTGATCGAGGCCGCGGTGACACCCAACCGGCCCGATTGCATGGGTGTTTACGGCATCGCCCGCGATCTTGCGGCGAAGGGGCTGGGGACGCTGAAGCCGATTGCGATCCCTGCGTTTTCAGAGCGCGGTGATTGCCCGGTGGAAATCCGCACTGACGATCCGGAAGGCTGCCCGGCGTTCTATGGCCGGGTGATTACCGGCGTCACCAATGGCCCCTCGCCCGATTGGTTGCAGGCGCGCCTGAAAAGCGCGGGCCAGCGCCCGATTTCGCTGCTGGTTGACCTCACCAACTACCTGATGCTCGCCTTTGGCCGTCCGGCGCACATCTATGATCTTGCCAAGCTTTCGGGCTCGGTGGTGGCGCGGCGCGCCCGCGCGGGCGAACAGGTGCTGGCGCTCAACGAGAAAACCTACACGCTTGATGACAGCATGGTGGTGATCGCCGACGACGCCCAAGTCCACGATGTCGCCGGGATCATGGGCGGTGAGGATTCGGGGGTATCGGAAACGACCACAGACGTGCTGCTCGAAATCGCTTATTTCGATCCGGTGCGTATTGGCGCAACGGGGCGTAAGCTGGGGCTGGCGTCGGACGCGCGCATCCGGTTTGAACGCGGGGTCGACCCGGATTTTCTGGACGATGGGCTTGACCTGCTCACCGGGTTGATCGTCGAACTGGCGGGCGGAACTCCAACCGAGACCGTGCGCGCCGGTTCACCGCCGAGCGCCGCGAAGGTGATCGCCTTTGATCCGGGCTTGACGCTGCGCCTCGGCGGGGTGGATGTGGCTGTGGGCGAACAACGCCGCATCCTCGAAAGGCTCGGCTTCACTGTCAGCGCGGGCTGGCAGGTCACCTGCCCGCTGCGCCGCCATGATATCGAAGGCGCTGCCGATCTGGTCGAAGAAGTGGTGCGCATCCACGGGCTCGACACAGTGGCAAGCGTGCCCCTACCGCGCACCGAGGGTGTGGCAAGACCGACCGCGACTCCGCAGCAAAAGCTGGAACGGGGCTTGCGCCGAGCCGCGGCGGCGAGCGGGTTGAACGAAGCGGTCACGTGGAGCTTCCTGCCCGAATGGGCGGCGGAACATTTCGCCATTGATGATCAGGCGCTGTGGGTGCTCGCCAATCCGATCAGCGAAGACCTGAAGGCGATGCGTCCTTCCTTGCTGCCCGGCCTGCTGATCGCTGCCAAGCGCAACGCCGATCGCGGCGCGCCCGGCTCGCGCCTGTTCGAAATCGGGCGGCGCTATTTCCATGCGCAGGATGGCCTCAGCGATGAAAGGCCGACATTGGGCATCGTGCTGGCGGGCGAGAAAACGCCGCGCGGATGGAAGACGGGCAAGGCGCAGAGCTTCGACGCTTATGATGCCAAGGCACTGGCGCTCGAATTGCTCGAAGCGGCGGGCGCTCCTACCGCCAATCTGATGGTGATGGGCCCTGATTCCCTTGGGCCGGGGCCGCAGTTCCACCCCGGCCAGTCGGCCACTCTGCGGCTCGGCCCCAAAACCGTGCTGGCGCGGTTCGGGATGGTGCATCCGGCAACCCTGAAGGCGTTTGACGTTGATGGGCCGATTGCCGCGGTCGAACTGTTCCTTGATGCGATCCCGGCGCGAAAAAACGCGGCCTTCGCCCGACCCGGCTTCACTCCGCTCGCCTTGCAGGCAGTGACGCGCGATTTTGCTTTTCTGGTGCCTGAGGCGCTGGCCGCGGGCGATCTGGTGCGCAGCGTGCAGGGCGCGGACAAGGCGGCAATCACAGCCGTGCGGGTGTTCGACGTGTTCGCAGGTGCGGGCGTGCCCGAAGGCCACAAGTCGCTCGCCATCGAAGTCACGCTGCAACCGGGTGAGACCAGCTTCAAGGATGCGGAACTGAAAGCCATCGCCGAAAAGGTGATCGCTGCCGCCGCCAAGCTGGGTGGGGAGTTGCGCGGATGAAAACGGCGTTTGTCACCGGTGCCACCGCCGGAATCGGCCTTGCCACGGTCCGCACGCTGGTCGCGAACGGCTGGCGCTGCGTCGCGACCGGTCGGCGGAAGGAGCGACTGGATGCGTTGGTGGCAGAGTTGGGGGCTGACAAGGTCCACCCCGCCTGCTTTGACGTGCGCGATACCGCCGCGCTCGACGCTGCCCTGGCAGGCTTGCCCGAGGATTTCCGCGACATTGATCTGCTGGTCAACAATGCCGGCCTCGCCCAAGGCCTCGCACCTGCTCAGAATGCCGATCTGGATGATTGGCACACCATGATCGACACCAACATCACCGCGATGGTGGTGCTGACCCGCAAGCTGCTGCCCGGTCTGATCGCGCGCAAGGGTGCGATCATCGCGATCGGTTCGGTTGCGGGGAGTTACGTCTATCCGGGCGGCAATGTCTATGCGGGGTCAAAAGCCTTCGCCAACCACTTCACGCTCGCCCTGCGGGCCGATCTGCACGGCACCGGGGTGCGCGTCACCAGCATCGAACCCGGCATGGTCGAGACCGAATTCACCGTGGTGCGCACCGGCAGTCAGGAGGCTTCGGACAGCCTTTATCGCGGTGTCAATCCGATGACCGGACAGGACATCGCCGACACGATCCTGTGGATCGCCAGCCTGCCGCCGCATCTCAACATCAACCGGATCGAACTGATGCCGGTCAACCAGGACTTCGCGGGCTTCCGCGTCGCACGCGATCCCGTATGACATCTAACCGCCGCACCTTCGCGATCATTTCGCACCCTGACGCCGGGAAAACCACGCTCACCGAAAAGCTGCTGCTGCAGGGCGGCGCGATCCATCTTGCCGGTGAGGTCAAGGCGCGCGGCGCGGCGCGGCGGGCGCGGTCGGACTGGATGAAGATCGAACAGCAGCGCGGCATCTCGGTCACGTCGTCGGTGATGACGTTCGAGCGCGCCTTCGATGATCTGGGGGGCATCGTCTTCAACCTGCTCGACACGCCGGGGCACGAGGATTTCTCGGAAGATACCTACCGCACGCTGACCGCCGTGGATTCCGCCGTGATGGTGATCGACGCAGCCAAGGGGATCGAACCGCAGACCCGCAAACTGTTCGAGGTGTGCCGATTGCGGAGCGTGCCGATCATCACCTTCGTTAACAAGGTTGACCGCGAAGGCCGCGATCCGTTCGAAACGCTCGACGAAGTGGCAGATATGCTGGCGCTCGATGTCTCCCCGCAGATGTGGCCAATCGGGATGGGCGGCGAATTTGAGGGCATTCTCGATTTCGCCAGTGGCGAAGTGAGCCGCCCCGAAGGCCCCAGCCGCGAATTTCTGGGCAAGCGTGAGGCGGATGCCGTGATCCCGGAACGCTTCGCTGACGAGATTGAATTGGCGCGCGGCGGCTATCCTGAATTTGACCTTGAGGCCTTTCGCCACGGCGACTTGACCCCGGTCTATTTCGGATCGGCGCTCAAGGATTTCGGCATCATCGAATTGATCGATGCGATCGCCCGCTATGCCCCGCCGCCGCGCCCGCAGCCTGCGGGGGAGGAGCAGATCAGCCCGGACCGCGACGAAGTTACCGGCTTCATCTTCAAGGTGCAGGCCAATATGGACCCCAACCACCGTGACCGTATCGCCTTCATGCGGCAGGTATCGGGCACCTTCAAACGCGGCATGAAGCTGACCCCGTCAGGGCTGGGCAAACCGATTGCGGTGCATTCGCCGATCCTGTTTTTCGCGCAGGATCGTGAAATCGCCGATACCGCAGAGGCGGGCGACATCATCGGCATCCCCAACCACGGCACCTTGCGGGTGGGTGATACGCTGTCAGAACGCAATCAGGTGCGCTTCACTGGCCTGCCCAATTTCGCGCCCGAAATCTTGCGCCGGGTGCAATTGCGCGATCCGACCAAGACCAAGCAATTGCGCAAAGCGCTCGACGATCTTTCTGAAGAAGGCGTGATCCAGGTGTTTCATCCCGACATCGGATCGCAGCACATTGTCGGCGTGGTCGGGCAGTTGCAATTGGAAGTGCTGATTTCGCGGCTTGAGGCCGAATACAAGGTCGAAGCCGTGCTCGAACCATCGCCCTTCGCCACCGCGCGATGGATCAAGGGCGATGAAAAGGCCTTGGAGGAATTCGCCGGGTTCAACCGCGCCAACCTCGCGCGGGATCGCGATGGCGATTACGTGTTCATGGCGAAAAGCCCGTGGGACGTGAGCTATCAGGTCGAAAAGAATCCCGAGCTGACCTTTTCGGCCACCAAGGAGCGGTGAAAACCTTTCCCCGCTTGCCCTGAGCTTGCCTGCCCCGGCGCAGGCCGGGGTCGAAGCACTGTTTTGCCTGCGTTCGGCGTGATCCTCAAGAAAGACGGCCCTTCGGCAAGCTCAGGACGAACCGGTATTGGGGCCGGGTCTTGCCCAATCGCGCCCATTTGGCCAAAGCATAACCCATGCACCACACTGGCCCTACATCGCAGACCTTCATCTCTCAGCGCCTTCGGTTGAATTACCTCGATTGGGGCGGCAGGGGAAAACCTCCCTTGGTGCTGGTGCACGGCGGGCGTGATCATGCACGTTCGTGGCACTGGACGGCGGAGGCGCTGCGCGAGGATTACCACGTCATCGCGATGGATCATCGCGGGCATGGCGATAGCGATTGGGTGTCCGACGGGGTCTATTCAGCGGGCGACATGGTCTATGATCTGGCGCAGCTGATCCATCAGCTGGGTGTCGGCCCGGTGCGGATGGTGGCGCATTCGATGGGCGGCAATGTCGCGCTGCGTTACGCCGGCGCCTTCCCCGACATGCTGAGCAAGCTGGTCGCCATCGAAGGGCTTGGCCCCTCGCCTGAAGCGCGCGCGAAACAGCGCGCAGTGCCTTATCCCGAACGTCTCGCCGAATGGATCGAGAAGAAGCGCAAGGCCGCCGGGCGCACCCCGCGTAAGTATGACAGCATCGAAGCCGCGTTCGCGCGGATGATCGAGGAAAACGCCTACCTCACCGAGGAACAGGCGCGGCATCTGACCGTCCACGGCGTCAACCGCAACGAGGACGGCACCTATAGCTGGAAGTTCGACCCGCACCTCAATGTCTGGCCGGTCGAGGAAATTGCCGACGAATTCGTCGAGGCGCTGTGGGGTGCGATCACTTGCCCGACGTTGCTGCTCTACGGCGCTGATAGTTGGGCCTCCAACCCGGCGAAGGACGGGCGGATCGGGCATTTTCAGACGGCCAGAGTGATCGAGTTCGAACAAGCCGGCCACTGGCTGCATCACGATCAGTTCGACCGCTTCATCGCCACTTTGCGCGATTTTTTGTGATCGATTCGCAATTTGTGCCTAAGAAATATACATGCGCCTAATTATTAGGCAGGCATTTTTCCGCAGGTGCGAAGAAACCAGCTGATTCCGCTGCATCAGCCCCACTAAGCAAATATGGCACGCTTGTTGCTGTGTCCTGATTGGCCGGAACGATCCGGTGCAACAGGGGCCACAGATGAAGTTCATCATCGCCATCATCAAACCATTCAAGCTCGACAGCGTTCGTGAGGCGCTGGGCGGGATTGGTATCGCCGGAATGACCGTGACCGAGGTCAAGGGGTTTGGTCGCCAGAAGGGCCAGACCGAAATCTACCGCGGGGCCGAATATTCCACCAACATGCTTCCCAAAGTGAAGCTCGAGATCGCTGCGAGCGACGATATCGCCGCGCAGGTGGTCGAAACCATCCAGCAAACCGCCAACACCGGCGCAATCGGCGACGGCAAGATCTTTGTGTTCGATCTCGCCTCCGTCACCCGCATCCGCACCGGCGAAACCGGCGAAACCGCGCTGTAAAGGGACCAAGCGATGAAGCGTATTTTCCTCAATTTGGCGGCGTTGCTGACCGGTGCGGTCGTGCTGGCCGCACCGGCGTTTGCCGCTCCGGTGGCGGAGGCCGCCGCAGCCGCTGCCGAAGCCGCGCCTGCCGTTCCCAACCCTGGCAATAACGCCTGGATGATGACCGCGACCATCCTCGTGCTGCTGATGATCCTGCCGGGCCTCGCGCTGTTCTACGGCGGGCTCACCCGGTCGAAGAACATGCTATCGACCATGACGCAAATCGGCGCGACTGCCTGTCTCGCCATGCTGATCTGGGTGATGTGGGGCTACAGCCTCGCGTTTGGCGATACGGTTTACGAAGGTACGCTGGGCCTGTTCGTCAGCGGGGGCAGCTATTTCCTGTCTGGCACTGACGCCAGCAGCACGGCGGCGACTTTCACCGATGAAGTCATCAGCAAATATGTCTTCATCAGTTTCCAGATGACCTTTGCCGCGATCACCGCTGCGCTGATCCTTGGCGCGACGGCGGAGCGGATGAAGTTCAGCGCGGTGATGGCCTTCGTGCCGATCTGGCTGACGATCGTCTATTTCCCGATCGCACACATGGTGTGGGCAGGCGGCGGGCTGATGTTCGAAGACGGCGCGCTCGATTTCGCTGGCGGCACCGTGGTGCACATCAACGCCGGTGTTTCGGGCCTCGTGCTGGCCTATCTGCTGGGCAAGCGTCGCGGCTATCCGTCGGAACCAATGCCGCCGCACAGCCTGGTGATGACGATGATCGGCACCGGCCTGCTGTGGGTGGGCTGGTTCGGGTTCAACGCAGGGTCGGCGCTTGAGGCTGATGGGTCGGCGGGGCTCGCCATGATCAACACCTTCGTCGCCACCGCAGCGGGCGCGCTGACCTGGATGGTGATTGAGCGCGCTGCGGGCCACAAGGGTTCGGCGCTGGGCTTTTGTTCGGGTGTGATTGCCGGGCTTGTGGCGGTCACTCCGGCGGCGGGTAACTCTGGCCCGTTTGGTGCGATCCTGCTCGGCATTGTTGCCTCGGCGGTCTGCTATGTCTTCGTTGCCAAGGTGAAGGCCAAGTTTGGCTACGACGATTCGCTCGATGCTTTCGGCATCCACGGGATCGGCGGCATCGTCGGCGCGATTGGCACGGCGGTGGTATACCAGCCGTTCCTCGGCGGCCCCGGCGATGGTTCGACCGCGCTTGGTGTGCAGCTCGGCATCCAGATCAAAAGCGTTCTGATCACCATCGGCTGGGCCGGGATCGGCACCTTGATCGCTGCCGTCCTTGTGAAGCTGACCATTGGCCTGCGGGTCGATGAAGAAGCCGAAGTCAACGGGCTCGACATCTCTGAACACGGGGAGCGCGCCTACAACTAAACCTTCTCAACCAGTTTGGCGGGGGGAGGCTCTCTCCCTCTCCTCTCCCCCCGCCTCAATCCGTTCCTCCTGCGAACGAACAAACTTGCAATGGCCGGAGCGGTGAAAACCCTCCGGCCTTTTTTTGTATTACGACCGCGCCTCCGCGTGGTCGTCCTTGGCGCGTGTCCGGCGCTGCGCACCGGAGCGCCTGCGGCTCGCGCGCGTGCGCTCGCGGCCCTTTGGGCCGTTTGGGACTTAAATGGCGCGCGCTGAATCGGTCGCGCAGCGACCGCAAGGCCGACCGGCCGCCGCGCCCTATGGCGCGAAAGCCAAGCAGCGCAGATGCGCTGCGCCCGGCGCTTGAGGGCGAAACAAACTACGCTCTTTCGGCCTCCATCACGAAATCCGCGCACCTTTCGCCGATCATGATGCTGGGCGCGTTGGTGTTGCCGCTGACGATCTTGGGCATCACACTGGCGTCCGCCACCCACAGCCCGTCCAGCCCGTTCAGCCTTAGCGACGGATCGACCACCGCATCGGCGTCTGCGCCCATCCGGCAGGTGCCGACCGGGTGGTAGACCGTGTCAGCGCGGCTGCGGATCAGCGCGTCGAGCGCGGCGTCATCATTCAAATCAACCGGGTGGCGATCAGTTGGGCCGAATGCCTGCAACGGCGGCGCTTCGGCAATGCGGTGTGAAAGGCGCACCCCGGCGCGCAAGGTTGCCATATCGCGTTCGTCATCAAGAAAGTTGGGATCAATCACCGGCGCGGCCGCCGCATCCGCGCTGCCCAACCGCACCGTTCCCCGGCTTTCGGGGCGCAGCACGCAGGCGTGGAGCGAAAAGCCGTGCGCCTTGACCTTCTCACGCCCGTGATCTTCCAACACGGCGGGGACAAAGTGCCACTGCACATCGGGCGCTGGGCTATCGGGCATTACCGTCCAGAAACCGCCGGCTTCGGCATAGGGGGTGGTCATCACGCCGGTGCGCTTGCGCCGATGCTCGATCATCGCCGCCACCATCCGCAGGCTGCCCTTCAAAGTGCTGCCAATCGGAACGTCGCTGACTGTCTCCCAGCCGGAGACATAGTCGATATGATCCTGCAGGTTGCCGCCCACGCTTGCGCGATCCAGCACCACGTCGATCCCATGCGCCTTCAGGTGATCTGCCGGGCCGATGCCTGACAGCATCAGGACCTGCGGGCTGTTGAACGCGCCTGCTGACAGCACCACCCCGCGCCGCGCCAGCAGCGTTTCGGGTTGGCCTCCGCGCCGCACCTGCACCCCGGTCACGCGCCCGCCTTCGATCACCAGCTTTTCAACCAGCGTATCAGTGCGCACCGCGAAATTGCCCTGTTCGCGGATCGGTTCAACGTAAGCGCGCGCGGCAGACCAGCGTTCGCCCTTGCGCTGCGTCACCTGATACAGGCCGAACCCATCCTGCCGTTCGCCATTGAAATCGGCACTGGTGCGCAATTGCAGCGCGGCGGCGGCTTCGACAAAGGCGTGGCTTGCCGGGTTGGCGGCGGTCTGGTCAGACACGAACAGCGGCCCGCCTGCGCCGTGATAATCATCGCCGCCGCGTTCGTTTGCCTCTGCGCGTTTGAAGTATGGCAGCACATCGTCATAGGCCCAGCCGGTGCAGCCCTGTGCCGCCCAATTGTCGTAATCCCAGCGGCCCCCGCGGATATAGACCATCGCATTGATCGCTGACGATCCGCCCAGGCCCCGCCCGCGCGGCTGATATCCGGTGCGCCCGTTCAGGCCTTTTTGCGACACAGTTTCATAGCGGTAGTTCGATTTTTCGGGGATGAAGGGCATGAAGCCCGGCGTCTTGATCCAGACATTGTCGTTGCGCCCGCCCGCCTCGATCAGACACACCCGGCGCGTGCCATCCACCGCCAGCCGTCCTGCAACGGCACTGCCCGCGCTGCCACCGCCAATGACGATGTAATCGAAACTTTCCATGATCTCTCCCTTTGGCGGGGGAGACTAGGCAGGTTCGCTGCCCGCTGCAATCGGGTTTCGAGTCGCAACTGATGCGGCGGCAGGTGTAACCTCATCCTCGACGCGCGCCTGCCCAACCCGTGTTTTCCACCGTGCGCGGATCATGTTCGATGTTTCGCGGCTGCCATCATGGCTCCAGCCGGGTTCGCGCAGCAGGTAGCTGAGCTTGTGCCGCAACGGCGCGCGCCAGATGTCAGACAGCATCCCGATCCATTCGTGGAACACCGCCCACAACAGGTTGAAACTGCCAAGCTGTTTGACGATGCCGTAACGGATCGCCTCGTCATCCACTTCGGGTTCAAAGGTGCCGAACATCCGGTCCCAGATGATGAACACGCCCGCGTAATTGCGGTCGAGATAGCGCGGGTTGGTGGCGTGGTGGACGCGGTGGTGGCTCGGCGTGTTCATCACCGCTTCGAACCAGCGCGGCATCCGCTTGATCGCCTCGGTATGGATCCAGAACTGATAGATGAGGTTGAACCCGCTGCAGATCGCGATCATCACCGGGTGAAAGCCCAGCAACACCAGTGGTAGCGTGAACACGAAACCAAAGGTCAGCGCGCCAGTCCAGCTTTGTCGCAGCGCGATTTATTCCAAACCATTTTGCCCCGCACGGTGGTCATAAATAGCGGTATTACTTCCGAGACTTTTCGACGCGCTGACCAGCCAGAGCTTTCCAAAAAACGAAGGCAATCGTTTATTGAAGTTAACAATTAACCTCCCAACACTATACGTGTTTTGAGATTTTTCGAGTTATCACGGCCGCTTACAACGAGCGCGTAGGCATCTTCGCAAACGCCAAACTGCTTGGACATCAGAGTTTTAAATATTGAAATATTTGAATTTACTGAAAAATACAATTTTATACTCTCTTCTCCGCACGTGATCTGATATGCATCATCTTCTTTTTGAATCGTAGCTTCTCCGGGAATGATAAATGTAACAAACCAGTTAATTTCCTCATTATCACGTGATTGTACTTTGTCTGATATTTGTATTTCTTGATCTCCAGACACAATAATCACTGTGCGCGTAATCATAGCTCTTTCAGAAAGGAAGCTTTTCATCTCGCAATGAGCATCTTCACCCTCGTACCAAATCTCGGAAATCGCACCCAAGTGCGTTGGCCCCTCGAAATTCGCAAAGCGAATGTTGTCGCAATCCTCAGTGAAGACACCGCTATGGGCCCTGCTGGATCTGAACCAACGCGCTTGCTGATCCGTCTGGGTCGAAAATTTGTAGAGTCCCGCATCCAAAATGAAATCAACGTCTTGATGTTGTAATGTAATGCTCGTTTCATCGACATGCCGATGCACGAAGGTCGATCCACCGCATTTTGCGGTAAAATATAGATTATCAGTCTTGTGAATAAAAAATCCGCTTTCGGGAGAAACGGTCGTTCCCGTCTGTGGGGCATAACGCTTTGAATCGATCCAGTGGGTCGGGTGAAGTTCCGTGTCACCTATTGTTGCATAAGTGCCATTTTTTCGCACAAAAAAGCCAGCAAACATTTCGGCCAACTCTAGCTTTTCGGTGAAAACATCTAATTCAGAAACATAACCTGCCTTTTTGCAGAAGCTTACGAAGTCTCTGAATAACATCATATTAAGCATGTGATATGCAGGGCTGTTTTCGGTACAGCAGCCGCATGAGTCAAATGTTTTGTCCAAAAGTTTGCGGGCTCGGTTCAGGGCTGTGTCGGCCCAGTAAGTCCGCTGCCATACGGGAACATGCCTCTGAACCACAGCAGACTCGAGCAAAGCTCGGTCTGACATTAACCCATGGTTGTTCCAGACATAACTGGACTCGCGGGCACACCAATCCGCATGGCTTTGGGCCATAACGGCGGCGGCGCGTGCGAGGGAAGCCGAAAGAGCTATCTGGCCATTATCTTGCTTAGAAACATAATAATTAAGCAGGCGCAGTCTGTTTGCAACAGCATGTTCATCTTTCCAAGCGGGGTGCGAGAGCGGTTGAGACGACAGCCAATTTAGATATCTTTCGGTAATATCAAGCGCCCGATCAATGAAATGATTCTTCCGCTGTTCTTGGCCTGTCTTCAGCAGAGCCAGCACGGAGGGCAGCGTATGGTGCCAGAGCTGCATTGTGTTATCAAATTTTTCCCCTTGTAGTTCAAAATCATTGGGGCTCGCCTGCTTAAAAAAACCAAAAGTTGGCACATATAATTCGCCGCCCATCGCCCTATCGGCCATCTCCGTCGTAACGCCGCCGAAGGTTAACGGAACCGCATCTATCGTATAGGATGCTATTATTTCTTCTTTGAACATAATTATTACTCGACTGCTTTCTAAAAAAATTATCTATTTTTATGACTATTTACCCGATCAATTTTTTCAAAATGCGTGCTATGATGTTAACTCACGGTAGCGAGGTTTCAGTTTCGAGGTTAAGCACGGGATTGCGGCGGTATGATCCTGCGATACAGCCCAATCCAGCGGCTCAAAGCCGTCCTCAACTTCGCCTGCCACCCGGCGAATGTCATCTTCCCCGACCAGCACCGGAGCGCCGCCCAGCTTAAGCCACCATGCAAGCCCCGCCAGCGCAAGGATCGCGATCAGCGATCCAGCAGTCTGGAGCAGCAGTGGGGGAATATCCATCACAGCACCTCAGCGCGCGGCGAGCATATCGATCATCGCGCGAATCGGGCTGACGTCATAGCCCGCCTGCGCTGCAGTGCGGGCGATGGTCGCAGGATCACCACCCTGCTTCGCTTCGGCCAACGCCCACAGAAAAGTCGATCGCGTGCCCGACCGACAATAGGCGAGAATCGGCCCTTCGGCCTGCTCCAGCGCGGCAATCATTGCATCGACCTGCGGTTCGCTGAAGCCCGAATGGCCGATCGGAATCGCGGCGTAATTGAGGCCAGCGGCGGCGGCAGCAGCAGCAATATCATCTCCCTGGGGAGCATCCGGGTCTTCGCCGTCGGGACGATTATTGATGATCAGCGCGACTCCCAATCCCGCTGCGTCCGCCACATCGGAGAGAGCAAGTTGTTGACTAACCATAATATTTTCAGTGAGTTTGCGAAAATTGCTCATGGCTATTGCTGCTTTCCGGTGCGTGTCCGGCTCGTGTCATGCCCAAGCACGCGCCTGCGCACAAGCGTTCGTGCAGTCAGCCTGACCGCCCTTGTGGCAATCGCGAGGCGACACCGCCACGCAGGCCGGTAAAATCGTTCGCAAATCGACTTTTTGTGCGCTATACCGCGCTCTACGTGCGCACCGGGTATCAAGCTCGGCGCGTCTGTGTCCGGTGCGGCTCGCTGTCCACGTCACCGGCACATATGAGGACGGGCGGTGTGACAAGGTACGTACTGATCTATGGGTTACGATAGGGGACGCCGGCGCGGCCGCGACAAGCGCGACGGCTTTGGCGAAGAAAGCTTCGATCCGTTTGGCGGCAATGGCGATGGTTTTTCGCCGCCGCGCGAATTCGGAGGAGACCGCTTCGGTGGCGGCGGTGACAGGTTTGGTGGAGGCGGCGGTGCGCCACGTTCGGGCGGTGGGCCGCGTGGCCCCGGCGGCCCTGGCGGCGGCGCGGGCGGCGGTGCAGGCGGCGGCGGTTTCAGCCGTATGCCAGCCCAGATCGTCGGCACCGGCAAGGGCATCGTGAAGTTCTTCAACGTCCAGAAAGGCTTTGGCTTCATCCAGCAGGAAGGTGGCGGCGAAGACATCTTCGTCCACATCAGCGCGGTGGAACGTGCCGGGCTTGAAGGCCTCGCCGAAGGGCAGGAACTGCAATACAATCTCGTGGATCGTGGCGGGAAGGTTTCCGCTCAGGATCTTCAGGTTGTTGGCGATGTCATTGCCGTGGCGGCCAAGCCTGCCGCTCCTTCGCGGGAATTGACGGGTGAACGTGTGACCGGAACGGTCAAGTTCTTCAACGCGATGAAGGGCTTCGGCTTCCTCGTCCGTGATGATGGCCAACCCGATGCGTTTGTGCACATCAGCGCGGTGGAACGTTCGGGACTTTCAGCCCTGAACGAAGGCGAACGCTATCAGTTCGATCTCGAAGTTGACCGACGGGGCAAGCACTCGGCCGTCAACCTTTCGCCGCACGAAGGCTGACCAAAAACGCCTTGCGCTCCGCCCGGTTTGACCGCGGGTTCGCACAGGACTAATCGATTGCAGATGGCGGCTCTTCGGGGGCCGCCATTTGTGTTTCAGACCTTGTTGTTTCTCAATTCAGGAATTTGCCCATGTCGATCACCCCGCTCATGCCCGTCTATCCGCGTTGCGGCGTGCGGCCCGTGCGAGGGGAGCATTGCCACCTGATTGACGAGGACGGCACGCGTTACCTTGATTTTGCGAGCGGCATCGCGGTCAACCTGCTCGGCCATTCGCATGAAGGGCTGATCGGTGCGATCCAGCAACAGGCCGCCACGCTGATGCATGTGTCGAACCTGTATGGCAGCCCGCAGGGTGAGCGGCTGGCGCAGATGCTGGTCGACAATACCTTTGGTGACACGGTGTTCTTCACCAATTCGGGTGCCGAGGCGGTGGAGACCGCGATCAAGACCGCGCGCGCCTATCACCAGAATGCTGGCGATGAGGGCGATGCCAGCCGGTTTGAGATCATCACCTTCCACAACGCCTTCCACGGGCGCACGATGGCGACCATCAGCGCATCCAACCAGACCAAGATGCACCACGGATTTTCGCCACTGCTCGAAGGGTTCAAATATGCCCCGTTCGACGATCTTGACGCGGCAAGGGCTCTGATCGGGCCGCACACTGCGGGCTTCATGGTCGAACCGATTCAGGGTGAGGGCGGGATTCGTCCCGCATCGCAGGCATTCATGGCGGGCCTGCGCGCGCTGGCGGATGAGCATGATCTGATGCTGATTCTCGACGAAGTGCAATGCGGCGTCGCGCGCACCGGCAAGCTGTATGCCCACGAATATTACGGGATTACGCCCGACATCATGGCGACCGCCAAGGGCATCGGCGGCGGGTTCCCGCTGGGCGCTTGCATCGCCACCGAAAAGGCGGCGCGTGGGATGACCTTGGGAACCCACGGATCAACCTATGGCGGCAATCCGCTGGCGATGGCGGCGGGGACGGCGGTGATGGAAGCGGTCGCCAATGAAGCATTCCTCGCTTCGGTGCGCGAAAAGGGCGAGCGGCTGCGCACCCGGCTCGAACAGTTTATCGGCAATTATCCCAACCTGTTCGAACTGGTGCGCGGCAAGGGGCTGATGCTCGGCCTCAAGATGACCGTGGAAAGCCGCCCGTTCTTTGTCCACCTGCGCGATCATCACCAACTGCTGACTGTGGCGGCGGGCGACAACACTATCCGCATCATTCCGCCGCTGGTGGTTGGTGATGCCGAGATTGACGAATTCTTCGACAAGTTGTCGGCGGGTGCGGCCAGCTTTACAGTGCCGGAGCCTGCATGATGGGGACAGGCAAACAGGCCCGCCACTTTCTCGATCTGACCGATGCCGGGGCGGATGATGTCGCCGCGATGATCGCCGACGCGATTGACCGCAAGGCCGCGCGCGCGGGGCGACCCAAAGGCGCAGCCGATGCCGATGCGCCGCTGGCAGGGTATGTGCTGGCGCTGGTGTTCGAGAAGAATTCGACCCGCACCCGTGTCAGCTTTGACATCGCGATGCGGCAATTGGGTGGCAGCGTGCTGATCCTCGATTCGGCCTCCAGCCAGCTGGGGCGCGGCGAGAGCATCGCCGATACCGCCCGCGTGTTGAGCCGGATGGTCGATGCCATCATGCTGCGCACCGACGATCATGCCAAGATCGAGGAAATGGCTCGCCATGCGACCGTGCCGGTGATCAACGGCCTGACCGACAAATCGCATCCCTGCCAGATCGTCGCCGATCTGCTGACCATGATCGAACATGGCAAGGCGCTGCCCGGGCTGGAGGTCGCGTGGTTTGGCGATGGCAACAACGTGCTGCATTCGATCCTTGAAGCGGCAGGCCTGTTCAAGTTCAACGTGCGGGTTGCAACGCCTGCGGGGTATGAACCCGATCCGGCCTTCGTTGCCATGGCGCGGGCAGGCGGGGCGGTAGTGACGCTCACGCAGGATGCGCAAGCTGCGGCGCGCGGGGCCGATGTATTGATCACCGATACGTGGATTTCGATGGGGCAGGCCGATGCTGCGGAAAAGAAGTCCGCGATGGTGCCGTTTCAGATCAACGCTGCGCTGATGGCTGCGGCAAAGCCCGACGCGGTGTTCCTTCACTGCCTGCCCGCACACGTTGGCGATGAAGTCAGCGAGGATGTGTTCGAAGGCCCGCAATCGGTCGTGTTCGATGAAGCGGAAAACCGCATCCACGCGCAAAAATCGGTGTTGCTGTGGAGTTTCGGACGCATCGGCGACGATTAAGCCTGCCGCCCGGGGGGCTTGGCTCGGCTGCCCGCAATCCCCATATGCGCCGCCATGGCTGATATGACCGCAATGACAGAGACCTATTCCGACAAGCTGATGGGCTTCACCCTTCCCGGCCGCAGTGCGCGCGGGCGGGTGGTGCGGATGGACGGCGTGCTCGATGCGGTGCTGTCGGCGCATGATTACCCTGCGCCGATCACGCATCTGCTGGGTGAAGCGCTGGTGCTGGGCGCGCTGATGGGCGGATTGCTCAAAGGCGAAACCGCGCAGATGACGATCCAGGCGCAGACCAGCGGCGGGATCGTGAAACTGCTGGTGTGCGATTACCGCGCGGGCGCGGTGCGCGGCTACGTCGATTTCGATGGAGAGCGGCTTGAACACCTTGGGGCTAACCCCACGCTTGAGGCTCTGTTCGGCGAAGGCTACCTTGCCATCACCTTCGAGACTGAGGGCAATCAGCGGTATCAGGGGATCGTGCCGCTGGAAGGTGCGAGCCTTGCCGAAGCGTGCGAGAGCTATTTCAGCCAGTCCGAACAGATCCCGACACTAATCCGCGTGGCCAGCCGCGCCGGGGCCAAGGGCCGCGCTGCCGCCGGGCTGCTGGTGCAGCATCTGGCCGATGGCGAGGAAGGGCGCGAGCGGCTGCACGTGCGGCTTGACCATCCCGATTGGGAACATGTCGCGGTGCTGGCCGGAACCATCAGCCATGACGAATTGCTCGATCCTGCGCTGTCGCTCGAAGCGATTATCTGGCGATTATTCCACGAGGAAGACGAAGTGCGTGTGCAGACCGGGGCGGCACTATCGCGTGGGTGCCGGTGCAGCAGCGAACATTACGCATCAATCATCGCGCGCTTTCCGCCCGAGGAGCAGCAGGAGATGCGCAATGACGACGGCATTATCGTGGTCGACTGCGCGTTTTGTTCGCGCGCCTTTGCGCTGGCCGTCTGACAGCCAGTCAAAAATTCGCTATATTATGCGCGTATGCCTAAATTGTGCCATCCGTGGTTAAGCTAACAGCGGATATTGAGGGAATTATGAAGCTCATTTCGATCAGCTGGATGCGCGCGTTTGCGCTTGGCAGTCTTGCGGCTGGAGCGGCGCTGTGGCTGGCCGTGCCGGGGCTGGCGCAGGGCAAGGGTCTGGCCATGCTGGGCACGCTGACCAAGGGCGAATGGACGATTAAACAGCGCGATGGCGCGCCTGATCGCAAAATCTGCCTGCGGTCAGGGGCGGAGCTGATCCAGATCATGCACCAGGAAAATGGCTGCAATCAATTCGTAGTGGAAGATGGAGCCGCGCGCGTCACGGTGCAGTACACCTGTCCCGGGAATGGCTATGGCCGCACCAGCATTCGCCGCGAAACCGGGGCGCTGGTGCAGATCGAAAGCCAGGGCATTCATGATGGAATGCCGTTTCAACTAGTGGCTGAGGCACGCCGCACCAGCAGCTGTTGAGCAGGCCGGATTGCGTTTGCGCGCACCCATGTTAGGGCGCGCATCATGACTGGTTCTCAAGACAATCCCACCTATCCGATTGCTGTGGTGCTGTTATCCGGCGGGCTGGATTCGATGGTGACCGCCGCACTGGCGCAGGAACGCGGCTTTGCGGTTCACGCGCTGTCGGTGGATTATGGCCAGCGCCACCGGTTGGAGCTGGAATCCGCCGCGCGGATTGCAGAGCGGCTGGGCTTGGCCCGGCAAACGTGCATTGCGCTTGATCTGCGGGCGTTTGGTGGATCAGCGCTGACCGCTGCCATTGATGTGCCCAAAGGCGGGGTGGGACACGATATTCCGGTCACCTATGTGCCTGCGCGCAATCTCGTATTTCTCGCGCTGACCACAGCCTGCGCCGAAGCAGCGGGTGCTCGCGACGTGTTCATCGGGGTCAATGCGCTCGACTATTCCGGCTACCCCGATTGCCGGCCCGAATTCATCGCCAGCTTTACCGAAACGGCGCGGCTCGGCACCAAGGCCGGGGTTGAGGGCGCGCCCTTCACGATCCACGCCCCGCTCCAGCACATGACCAAAGCCGATATCGCCCGCGAATGCGCACGGCTCGGACTTGACCCGGCGTGGAGCTGGTCGTGCTACGATCCGACGCCCGATGGCACGGCGTGCGGATTGTGCGATTCGTGCCGTTTGCGGAAAAAGGGTTTTGCCGAAGCCGGAATAGTCGATAGCACGGCTTACAGCGCCTGACGGCAGCCATCCGGCCGACCTTTAACCAGACCATACCGATAGGGGATCATTCTTGAGCGAGGAAGCAACTGCGGCGCAGGCCCGTGAGGATGCGCCAGCGTCCGCATATAGCTGGTATGTCCTGGGCGTGTTGGTTGTGGTCTATATCCTCAATTTCATCGATCGGCAGATCCTCTCGATCCTCGCTGTCGATATCAAGCGCGACCTCGACCTGACCGATGGACAGTTGGGTTTCTTGGGCGGGGCTGCCTTTGCGGTGTTCTATGCGTTGTTTGGTGTGCCGTTGGGCCGACTGGCGGACCGTTGGCATCGTGTCCGCCTGCTGACTATCGGCTTGGTCTTGTGGTCAACCATGACCGCGCTATCCGGGCTTGCGCGCAATTATTTTACGCTGTCACTGGCACGGATGGGGGTAGGGGTTGGCGAAGCAACCGCGAGCCCGACCGCTTATTCGCTGATTTCAGATTATTTTCCCACCCGCCAGCGCGCTACTGCATTGGCAATCTATTCGTCCGGCCTGTATCTTGGCGGTGGGGTCTCACTTTTTATTGGCGCCAAGATTTCGCAGGTCTGGGACGCGGCCTATCCGGGCGGCGGAATCGGTGGGTTGGTTGGCTGGCAGGCCGCATTCATGGCGGTAGGCCTGCCCGGCCTACTGCTTGCGCTGTGGGTAGCGTCGCTGCGTGAACCCGCACGACCGCCCGAAGAAAATGCAAGTGGCCGCCATCCGTTGTTTGATTTCTTCACCGACCTGTCGATGCTGCTGCCGCCTTTTACAGTGATCCATGCCATGCGCCGTGGCCCAATGGCGGTGCTGATCAACCTGGCGATGGCGGCGGCCATGATCATCCTTGCTGTGATCATGACCAAGCTGACTAACAATTTGCCACAATGGTCGGCCATGGCGTTCGGCTATTATGCGGTGTTTTCCTGGGCTGCGACGCTCCGGCGCCACGATCCTGCTACCTTCAGCCTGATCTGGGGTACGCCGGCCTTCATTTGCACGGCTCTGGGATATGGGCTCGTATCGCTCGGCGCCTATGCGCTGGCGTTCTGGGCTGCGCCCTATGCGGAGACTGTGCTCAAGCTGCCGAAGGAAGAACTCGCCTTCGTGCTCGGCGGCAGTGGCGCGGTGTCCGGTTTCCTCGGAGTGATCCTGGGCGGGCGCATGTCTGACTGGCTGCGGGTCCGAAATCCATCGGGACGCATTCTCGTCATCATGTTCGGCATCATCGCCCCGGTGATCCCGATCTGGGTTGGCTTCACCACAGAGAACGCGGCGCTGTTCTATGTAATGAATTTCCTCGCTGGCCTGTTCGCTGCGACCGCTCTGGGCGCGGCGGCGGCGACCACGCAGGATCTGGTCCTCCCGCGGATGCGAGGTACTGCGACGGCCTCATTCTTTCTTGCGACCACGCTGGTTGGCCTCGCGATTGGGCCTTACATGGTCGGACAGATTTCAGAGTTGACCGGAAGCATGCGGATGGGCGTTCTTTCGCTGATCGCGGTGGCACCGATATCGCTCATTCTGCTGATCTACGCTTACCGTGCGCTACCAGTTGCCGAAGCGACCATCGGGCAGCGCGCCCGGGCAGCAATGGGCGAGTGAGTGCCAACACCAGAACCGGGAGTGTTTCCCCCGATCATTCCGGGGTATAGCAATCAGGTGCAGGCCGAGATGTTATGGAGGGCGGATTCTGCCCGCCACCAAGCGGTTGCGTGTGGAGGCTCTGCTAGTCTGTGTTGCGACGTTGGCTAGCCTGAGGCTTCACTTCGCTTCACTTCACGCCTTGCCATCGGGCTTACCGTCACAGAAACGGTGAACCGGGATGACCGGAGCTGCGGAAAAGATTCCATCCTGACCTCATCAGAATCAACACTTCATGTCTTTGAAGCACTGCGTTTTCTGAGTAGCCATCTGCTTCCACTAGGCTGCAATATGCTTCAAGTTAGGAAGCAAGAGCGCCGAGCAGATGACGCGCCAATCATTTGATCCTGGCCGAAGTGGAGCTACCGTCGGCGACTTAACCACATAGCTGATCCCCGATCGAACTTGTGATGTCAGCACAAGGCAGGATCTCGCTATGGCGACCCTGAGTGCGCAAGGTCTCGCCACTTCAACGACACTCATTTGACGAGACACCAGCAAAAAAGGGGCCGGATTGCTCCGGCCCCTCTTCAATACCCTTAGTGGGGTGACTTACATGCCCGAACCCGGACCATAAGTCACTTCCACGCGGCGGTTCTGCGCTTCGCGCACACCGTCGGCGGTCGGGACGCGCGGCTGCGATTCGCCAAACGCTTCACCCGTGATGCGGCCATCAGGGATCCCGCGACCGTTCAGGTAGCTGCGGACCGATGCGTTACGCCGTTCAGCCAAGCCGATGTTGTACTTGACGCTACCCGCACGGTCAGTGTGACCTGCCAGCATCACGTTTGCCGAACCACAATTGGCGTAGGCAGTGACGGCGCTGTTGAGGATGGTTGCAGCCTCAGCCGTGATGTCCGACTTATCAAAGTCGAAGAACACGATGTACGGACCCGTGTTGCACGGCACCGGCGGTGGTGGCGGCGGCGGCGGAGGTGGCGGCGGAGGCGGTGGTGGCGGAGGCGGAGGCGGCGGTGCCACCGGTGCCACAACAGGTTCTTCACCACCGAAGTTGTAAGTGATCGAACCCAGCAGCGAGTGCGTGACAAGTTCGGTATCGAGGGTGCGCCCCAACGGGTCGACAAGTTTCATGTCAGGGGCATTGAAGTACCGATATTTCAGACCGATATCCCACGCTTTACTGACAGGAAGCCGAACACCTGCGAGAATTTGCCAAGCCAAACCTGTATCGGAGTCGTTCCAGACACCGGGGCCTCTGACATCCACGCTGGCGTCCATGTCCACACGGGCCACACCGATGCCGCCGCCGAGAAATGCCTGAAGGCTATCGTCGTCGCCGAAATCTACCAGGCCGTTCAACATGAAACTGAGCGCATTCATTTCCCCAAACGCACTACGCTTCCCATTGAAGGTGTTGACGCTGGGAGGAAAGAGCGCGAGGCCTTGGCTGCCGGCGGTAACATCTTCCGGATCGATAGCAGCGCGATAGCTGGTTTCGGCTTCGAGGCGGAAAACCCCAAAGTCGTAGCCGACTGCGGCACCAAAATCGAACCCAGTGTCGTAGCCGACGCCTGCATTGTCTTTCACACCGTTGACATCGAGATCCTGGTCTTCGACAATCATGGCACCAGCATCGCCCTGAATGTACCATTGGCCGTCGCGGGCCATGGCAGGCGTTGTCAGCGCGGTCGAAGCCATCGCCATTCCAATGACGAGTTTGCGCATACTCAGATTCCCCTTTTATATTAGACTTGAGGCACAGACTGTCTCTATCTTTTCCCTATGTCTGAGGCAAGCCATCAATCACACAAGGGTGTTGCAAGAATGTCGCGATGGGGCGGTCGCGTCCAAAAATGCACTTATGATCGCCGGGTGATGTGCGTCCATTTTAGTCTGTCACGGGTGCAAAAATCCCGATGTCACGCAGAGCTTCGATCAACTCACTGATCGCGGCGCGCGCTTCGGCATCAATTACGGCGCCGGACGCCGGGATTGCAGGTGTAGAAGCGACCCGCCAGCCTGATTGATAAAGCAGGAACTGATCCGCCGCGCTGTCAAACATGAACATGCCTTCGCGCGGTGCAATGAAGTGCCAACTGCCGCCAATCCGAATGGTGATATGGTCTTCGCAACCTTCCCACTCCTGCGTTGCAGTGGCAGTGATCCGGAAGCAGTCGCCTTCGTTGGAATTCGTCGGCGGTGCAGGCTGCGAGGCTATCACAGAGCGGCGATGCAGCGAATCCACAATAACAAGCGACTGATTGAGGAAGAATTCCTTTTGTGCCTGGCCTGCGATCAGCAATGGCAAGCCGATGTTCGGCGTGGAGGAGGTGAAGGTAAAAGGTTCGGACATGCAAAACTCCTGAGCTTGGTTAAAGCGACGCGAGCAACAGCGCCGGTGAGCGGTCAAATGTTCCGACCTGCATGACCCACAGATCGGCATTGCCATGCGTGTCCCGCAGGCTCGCAATTTCTGGCTGAGTCAGCGACAGCTGCGGTTCGCTGCGCGTCCATGTGACGTGCGGCGCGGCGGTCGGGCCGTAGCCGATTTGATAAAGTTCGCGTTCTTCGACCAGTGGCACCTCGACCGCATTGTCCCAGCGCCATTGCCCGCGCGCGCGCCGGGTCCAGCTGAAATGCCGGGTCTGGTCCGGATCGATTCGTTGACGCGGGTGAACCGGGCACGGTGGGCGACGCGAGAGACCGGGATTGGCGAGCGGGGCGAGCACCGCTTCGGTATCGCCTCTCCCGATTGCCGCGATCCGCGTGGTCGGCAGCGGTGGAACAAGCTCCTGATCGAGCGCTACCAGACTGTCATCCAGCAGGACGGCAAGGGTCTGCGCAGGATGGCCCTGCGCCGCGCCGTGCTCGGTGCCGCCGCGTCCGCGAAGCAATCCTGACAATTCCCACCGGCGGTTGCCCAAGGGGGCGGCCCGCACAAACTGGATGACCTCACTGCCGACCAGCAAACGGTTGGCTCCTGCGGCGAGGCCATCAATGCTTGTTTCAGTGAAGGCGATGTCGTCTGCGACGAGTTCGATTACAGCCTTGGCTTCCGGCTCGAACAGTAAAGCCCGCGAAGGGGGCAGGGGTTCAAAAAGTGTGCCAATAATGGCGCGCTGCGATCCGCTGGTGCCCAGATCGACCATCGCGGTGCCTTGAACGGCAAACAGCGCCGCACCGCGCCAAGCATTATTTTCGGCCGAAACGGCTGCGAAAATCAGAGATGCAGCGGGATTGGCATTGCCGTCTGCCGGAACTTCTATGGCGGCCAGCTTCGTATTCGGGATCACCAGATCTGACGGCGGCAAGGGCTCGCCCGGATCGCTGATGCGGGCCGTTGTAAGGCCGGGCGCGAGCCGTTCCAATTCGAGCTCAATCCCGCGGTCGAGCCATTCCCAACTGCGCAATAGCCAGTATCCGGGAGCATCGGGAATGCGCACGATGGTGCCGGGGGATAGGCGCGGGTCGATTTCGCTGGTGCGCCAGAGCACCGTTTCGTGCTGCCAGCGTGCACGATTCGCACTGTCATTGGCCAGCTGCCGTGCTCCGCTCGCGTTCATGGTGGCGGGCAGATCAACCATCAATTCGCGGCCCACCTGCCGCGTGCCAATCGCGCGCTGAACGCCCGGCTGGTAATCGCGATCTTCATCGTAATAGCGCAGGGCCGCCGGTTCCTGGGTCGGGACACCTGACCGCTGCTTGTGCCGGGCTTCGTCTGTGCCATTGTCGCGCAGCGCGAGTTGGGCGGGCAGAGTTATGATTTCGCCATCTGGGACCGCCCGAGGGGCAATGATCGGGCCATATTTGCCTGATGTGCAGATCAGAGGGATGACCTGATCAATTGCTGCCAAACTTGCGGCAAGCGGCCCGCCTTCATCGGCAAAGCCCCGGGCATGGGCCAGCATGACCGGCATCGCAGCCGGAACCGCCCCAGGCACCAACCGTTCCAGAGAAACAGTGTCATCGCCCCCTTCGGCGAAGATTTCGAAGCTGAGCGCCGGGATACGGTTGCCAAAATCTCCCAGTTCAAGATCTTCGAACACCACATAGGCACAGTCCCGGAAGGCTGGTGCCTGACCGCTTTTGGCGGCCGCGATCAGGGGATCAACCGGGTCGTCGCCGTGGCCGCTATAGATGCGCAGGCTCCCGCCTGCCTTGAGGTCGCCAAGGCTTCCGCGCAGCAGGTTGCCATCGGCCCAGACCCGCCCGAGCCGCGCAATCGGGGTGCTGGACAATGCGACCGCGAAGGAGGCCGTATAGGAGAAGGTGACAGTCGATGGCTGGCCCTTGCGTCCCTTTTCCTTGCGCCTGTTTTCAATCAGGTCGGTTGACCAGATCACCGAACCGGGCACCCGCATCCGCCCGAAGTGGCGGGCGATTGGCTGGCCATAGCTCGACGTGCTGATCGTCACTTCGCGCAGACGAGGCCCTTGGCGGGTGCCGCCGCCAAAAATGAGCCCATCGACCTGCTGACCGACCAACGCGCCAATCGATCCGCCAATCGGCCCACCAACGGCGGTGCCGATGGCTGTAAGCACCAATGTTGCCATAAAATCAGCCTTCCATTTGTTGTGCGACCTGCCACTTGATGTGGAGCCGCCAAGCGGGATCAAGCGGTTGCCACACCACTTTTCGCAGCCCGGCATGGGCATGAATGATGCTGGCCGCGCTCGCGGCGATGGCCAGATGATGCTGGCAATGGCTAAGCGCGATCAACAGCACATCGCCCGCGCGGATTGGCCCGGGCGACGCCGTCAGTCCTGATCGGTCGGCAAAATGTAGCCAATGGTCCACCGACAGGTTGCGCAAGCCGTAACCACTGGGCGCACGCGGAGTTGCTCCGGTCGCGGATAGCGCTGCGACCACCAGCCCGACACAATCGAGACCAGTTGCAGGGTCGCGTCCGTGAAGCCGGAACGGGCTGCCGACCAGCTTTGCCGCTGCCTCGGCCAGCGCAACGCCCGGATTTGGCGCGCCCGCCCCAATCATGGTTGGCCGTAACGCGACAGCAGATCATTGCCCGGCAGGAACGGTTCACCGCGGAAGTTGATACTATTGGCAAACCGGCCCACGCAGGTGGCAAAGGTATGATCGCATCCTTCGCGCAGTTCAGCGCGGGTGCCGATAGCGGTTCCCGCCACCAGCGGCCGATCGAGTGTGAGCCAGTCCGCGTCCGCATCGATGATACCGAAATCCAAGCCAGTCTGCGGCCCAGACAGGAACCGCAATTTACCGTCGACGTAATTTTCCCCGATCAGGCCAGCAAAACGCACCCGGTTCGTTTCGGGGTCAATCGCATCAAGCAAGCGGAAGGTAGTGAAACGCACCGCCGAAAGCCCGCATCCCCGGCCACAGAACTCGGCCCGGCAGGTCGGGCTGGTGCGCGGAACAAGGTCGCGTTCGAGCAGGCTTTTGTTTGATCGCAGCTCGGCGGTGAACTGCGTCTGATTGTCCTCGATCCGGCCAATTTGCCCTGAATAGAGCGTGGAATGATCAAGCGTGATCCAGTCGACCGCGCCGATTTCGATCGCGGCTTCATCGAACAGTCCGGCGGCAAGTTCTTCTTCGCGGATCGAATCATGGTGCAGCGCACCTTGTGCTTCGGCGCTGTCGTTGCTGAGTTCAACCGTGAGTCGGATCGCGGCAGGGATCATGCCGGGCGCGGCGCGGTGGGTTATGCCGCCGAAGGTCAGATCGCGGTTATGGCTGGTAAAGGCGAGTGCGGCCCCATCACGGCGATAAATGCGCCAGAAGGTCGCGACCGTATCAAGCTCGCGGTCGAAGAACACCCGCATCAGGCTGTCTCCCGCAGTTCGATCAGCGGGATTGATGGTGCCTCCCCGGCTGCAAAATCCACTGCGGACACGTCAAGTCGGTCTTCGGCGAATCGTACCGGAACATCGAACAGGAACCCAGCACGCACCTCTGCCCCGGGAGGCGGTGCGGCGAGGAACCGAAGCACGCCTTTCTCGCTCAGCGTCCAGCCAGTGCTCGCGCCGCCGCCGATGCTGACCAGCAGCGTTTCCGGCCGCGGCCGGGTGATTGGGCGCACTTGCGGCTCGCCTGTCCCATAGGACTTGATCAGCTGGAAATCCGCCGTGGCGCCGTCGCCAATGCCGATCAACTGATCGAACATGGTTGGCGTGCCGGTCATCGCGTTGGAGCTGTTATCGAACGGATCCATCATGCGGAACCCGCGCGCCGGGCCTCGCCGGGCGCGGAAGAAAGCGACGAGTTCGGACAGTTCCGTCTCTGACCGGATGCCGGGGCCGACATCGAAATGCAGCCGCGCATCCGACCACAGCGAATTGCGCCGTTCGTGCCCCGATGCGGTCACCGCAATCGAGGTCGAGAATTCCGGCGCGACCGAGGCATTACGCCCCAGTGCAAAGGGGTAAAGCACGTTGTCGAACGGATCCATGGCTTGCTCCGGGGATGGGGCGAGGCGGGTGTAGCCATCGCGGTTGACCTGCGGCAGCGCCCAGACATAGCGGCGGGCGATGCCGCGCTCGGCTGCTTCATCGATCCCATTGTCGATCCGCAGCCAGAAAAGTTCGGCATCGGCAGGATCGAGCACGAAACCGGCGAGATAATCCTGAAGCGCAGACGGGTAGCCGAGCCAGGAATCGACAAAGGCATAGGCCGCGCGCCGCGCCGCATCCGCTCCGCCGGTGAGCCAGTCGTAGTCTTCGATTTGCAGCCGGTCGAACGCCGGTGCCGCCCAGCCAGATGGCAGGTTCGCCCGAAACAGTTCAGGCCTGTTCGGGTCGAGAATGGTCGGCGTGAATGTCAGCAGCAGCACCTCTGACGGCCCCTGCGCGGCGTTGCGAACGACGGCGGTCAGGTTCGCGGTCGATTGTGCCAGCAGCACGCCTGCTTCATCGAGCAAGGCGGTTTGCGCGAAGGTCAGTGGGCCGCCGACATCGGTGATTATCGGCGGGGTGCCGCCGAATGCTGCCTTTGCAGCGTCATCATACAGGCAGATTTCTCCTGCCGATGTCACCCACCACCACGGCTCGCCTATCTGGAAGCGCACCGGCAGACCTGCCTGCCTAAGCAGCGCCACGAAGTCGCGGGCCACGTCCATCAGCCATGCCATCGCTTGCGTATTTGCCGGAGACAGCAAGGTCGATGGTGGCACCCAGCCGGTTAATGCAGGGGCGCCGCTTGCGGTGCGCTGCTTCCAGGCATCCGGGCAATAGGCATCGAACAATTCATACGAGAGCGAGGCGATGACTTCGAAGGCTCCGGCCTGCGCAAGCTCGAAGTAATTGCGGTGCCAGGCAACCGCTGGCGCACTAAGTTCTCCTGCGGTTGTCACCTTGACCTTGCCAGTCGGCTGCTGCGCGAGCCGCATGAAATGGCTCATGCCGACATAGTGGATCAGATCCTGACGATAGCCGAGACCGGTCACCGCGCGCAGCAGGCGGGCCGGGGTCTGGTTGAAGGCATCGTCGTAGGCGGTAGCGATTCTCGTGCCATGCGGCGGCAGCAGAACATCGCCGACCTCCAGCATGGCGCGGGCACCATCGGCGACGATATCGGACACGGTCACCGCACCATTGAAGCGCGCAGGCAGCGGCGCGGCGCTGCCCGGAACGTGGCCGGGCGCGACCAGCGAGATGAACATGCGGTCGATGTCGCCGGGGTGGACAGGCTCACCCGGCAGGCCAAAGCCCGCTTGAAGATCGGAGAACGGCAAGGTTATGCGGGCATCGGTGGGGGTGCCTTGCGCATAATTCCATAGCCTTACAAACCACGTCCGGGGCGTGCCAGCGGCATCGCGCCCTTCGATCGTCAGCGTTGGCCCGTTGGGCAGATCAAGCGCGATCACGCCTTCGGACTGCCAGCGAAAGCTGAGCGTGGTGTGCGCGTAATCGCGATCGGTTTCATAGGCGAGCAGCGGATGATCGAGCGTGTCGACGCTGTCCCAGATCAGCCCGACCAGTTCGCCTGCGTGGTGCAGTTCAACCTCGACCCGCAGCGCATCAGGCGCAATCGTCACCGCCGAAGCCATCGCAGGTCGGGGGAAATTGACCGTCCAGAACCGCGGGTCGAACCGCTGGATAAAGCTGCTTTCCTGCGTGCGGCGTTCGCGTGCGAGCCAGAATGCCATGATAATTCCCCCGATCAGGCCTGTTGCAAGGAGCGGCGCACCGCGCTGGCGATTTGCCGGGATGAACGTTGCATCGCGGTGGGCGCGGCCACCCCGCGCGGAACGGCGAGTTGAATGGCGACCCGCACATCGCGGCCCTGTGCGGCGATGCCGTTGTCGATCCGGCCCGATGAAGTGGGGACGAACACTTCCGGCCCGCGCTCACCCACCAGAAACGCCCGCCCGGGGCTGACCGGGCCGCCGGTCGCGCGGCCCGGCAAGCCGAACAGTGCGCCGAGTGACTGGCTGATCAGTCCCCCCAGGCCCCCGCCCCCGCCCCCGCCGCTGCTCGCACCGCCGAACAGGTTGCTGATGCCCGATTGCAGCGCATGGGCGGCGATTTCGTTGAGCGCATTGAACGCTGTGCGCTTCAGATCATCAAATCCCAGACTGCCGCGCCGCAGCGCTGATAGCAGTCCGTTTTCAAGCACATTGCCCGCCCGCCCGAACCCGTCGAGCAACGACGTGTCGAGCGAGCGGCGCATGGTTTCCAGATCGGTGGTAAAGCCATCGGTGCGGGCGCGCACGTCGATCACCAGTTCTTCGAAATTATCGTTCATCAGCGTCGCGCTCCATCATGCGGGCGATCATCTCGCGGCTGGGTGGGGGTGGGCAGGCGGGATCATCAGGCGCGGCCAGCGCCATCGCCAATTCGGCCGGGGTGGCGTTCCAGAATTCAACCGGGCGCCAGCCGAGCAGGCGGGCCGAGAGGCTGCACCAGCGCGCGGCGCAGGCGGCGAAGGTCGAGGTCACGTCTCACCCTGAAGCACCTGCGCCAGCACTGCGCGCACCGGCTGGGTGGCGGCCACTAGCCCCATTGCCAGCACTGCCTGACCCACGGCTGCACGGTCAGGCCGCGATTCCGGCGGCAAGCAATGCCACAGCAGCGCGGTCATCTCGGTCAGGGTCAGCGCGCCCGCCGCCGCGCGTTCGACCAGCGCGAACAGCGATCCCAGTTCGGCTTCGGCCAGCACCAGGCTTTCAAAGGTCGGTCGCAGCACATAGCCCATCCCCGCCACCATCAGCACGCTTTCCCCGCGCAGGGGATTGGCGGCGGCGGTCATGCTGGCACGACCGGCCCGGAGCTTTCGAGCTGGAGCGTATAATTGCGCTCCCCATTGAAATCCCCGGCATAATCGAGCCGTTGCACCAGAAACCGTCCGCGCAGCCGCTCGCCATCCTCGAATGACAATTCATAACCGGCAAGCGTCCCGGCCAGCGCATGGCTGCGCACCGCGCTTTCCGCTGCACTGCCGAGGAAGATTCCCGCAGCGCTGACAGACACTGATCGGGTGCCCGCGCCGGACAAAAGGTCGCGCCAGCCGCCCGAATCCTTGTGGGTGATGACTACCGTGTCGCCATTGATCGACATTTGCGTGGTGCGAAGGCCTGCGACGGTCTGATAGGCGGGGGGTGAGGCCCCATCGGTGATCTTGAGCAGGAAGGCGGCGCCGGATTGGGCGGGCATGGGCGTTACTCCTAATTTTGTTCAAGGATGCGGAAACGAAATTCGATCAGCGCGGCCCGGCGATTGTCGGCGCGGGCTTCGCTGCGCGAACGCAGAAACCGGATTGAGGCGAGTTCGAAACCAGGCTGAAACGGCGGCAGGTCAAGCACCCGGCGTTCAATCGCGGCGAGCAAGGGGGCGTCGGCGGCGGTGAGATCAATGCGGGTTTCCAGCTCCAGCGCGATCCGCGTTTCGCGGCCCTGCCGGTCTTTGGAGCCCCAATCGATCGAAGCGCTTGCCGCGATGCCGAGCCACGGCGGGCTGACGCTGAGCGGGGATTCTTCCTCGATCGCATTGATCGCGGCGAGCGCGGGATCGGCCCTGAGCCAGGCGATCAGTGCGGCGCGCAGGTCATTTTCCATGGTGGTCAATTCCCTGTTCTGTCTGTTGAAGCGATATCGGCGGTGAAATCGGGCCACAGCGCGGTGGCAGAACGCCACTCCGCACCCGGCGCGCGGCGTTCCCTGCGACGATCAACTGCGCGGCTGGCGGCGATCTGTTCGGCCCGCGCGCGCAGGCGCTGCACTAGCCGGGCGCTGGCTGCTGCGGCGCGGATCATGCCAGCCTCGTGCTGCGCCATGGCCGCCACAGCGCGGTAACGCTGGCGGGCACCGCTGCGCCGCCCTTGCCATCGCGGTCACGCTCACGATAGAGATGCGCGGCCAGCCGGATGATCCCATGACGCAGCGATGCGGGCAGGCTGTCCCAGTCATCGGCAATCCCGACGACCAGTTGCAAGGCGATCCCGCGCCCTTCGAACGGGCGCAGCAATTGCACGCATGCGCTGACCGCGATGCGCCACTCCAGCGCGTCGGTTGGCAGCGGCAATGCTTCACGCGTGCCATCGGCAGTGATCCATGCCGCGCCAGTGATTTCGCGCACCGGGCGCGATACCAGTTCCTGCCACCCCGCGTGCGGCGCGATGATTTCCTCGACCGTCTGCGCCAGCGGCATCTTGCCGGTGAAGGCTTCGCAGATGGCCAGACTGGCATCGATCAGCCCGATCAGGGCCGCATCGTCATTGGGGCGGCTGATCCCGAGCCAGTGCTTGAGCTCCGCCAGCGCCGCGCCGTCAAGCGCTGCTGGCTGCAAGATAGTCCGCTCCATCGCGGGTTCTCCAATTCTGTGTTCGAGACAAAATGCGCCCGCATCGCTGGGTCAGGCGGGAAGGGGGCCTGAAGCGATGCGGGCGCGAGACACCGGCAAGGGAGCAAGGGGGGACTCGACCTTGCCGGGGGATCGAAGCCTAAGTTAACACCTAGGCTTCGATCTTCAGCAGCTTGATCGCGTTGGAATCGAGCACTTTGCCGCCCACCCGCTTGGTGGCGTAGAAGTGCACGAAGGGCTTGTTGGTGAACGGATCGCGCAGCACCCGGGTCGCGCCGTTTTCAGCGATCAGATAGCCGTGGCGGAAATTGCCGAACGCGATCGGGAAGGCCCCGCCTGCGACATCGGGCATATCCTCCGCCTCGATCACCGGATAGCCCAGCAGGCGGTCAGGCTGGCCTTCGACCATGCCCGGCTGCCACAGGAACGCGCCATCGGCGGTCTTGAGCTTGCGCACCGTTGCCAGCGTTGACGAATTCATCACGAACACCGCGCCCTGACGGTGGCCCGATTTGAGCGAGTGGATCAGGTCGATCAGCCGCGCATCGGGCGCCGCGTCGAACCCGGCGGCGCTTCCCGATCCGATATATTGCATCGTCCCGAATGCCCGCACGCCGTCTTCGGCAGTGGCGGTTGGAGCGTTGAGGAAGCCTTCGGGCTGGTTGATCCCGGTTCCGTTGACGAATGCCGTGCCTTCGGCGCGCGCGAATTCCAGCGCGATCTCGCTGGCCAGCCAGGTTTCGATGTCGAAAGCGGCGTCATCCAGCATCCCCTGGCTCGCCGCCGGGTTGGCGTAGAGATCGCCCGATGGCGGGGCGATTTCAGCAAATTGCGGGGTTGCGGTTTCCGGGCGCGGGGCGGCTTCGCTGACCCAGCCTGACGCGGTGCCGCCGGTAGCAACCAGCTTGCGATAGCCAGACGTGCCGGTCTGCACCACCTGAGCAATCGCGCGGATCGGGCTGATTTCGGCGAGTTCAGCGGCAATCACCGCGTCGATCTGGCGCGGCACGGCATAGCCGCCATCGCCGGGGGCGGTGCCGCTGATCGACTTGAGTTCGGTTTCACGTCCACGGCGCAGATAGCCATCGACGAAGCCTTTGACTTCAGGAGCGTCGCTCGCCGGGGTGCCGCCCATCGCCGGGCGGGTGGCGGCGCGGGCGACTTTGTCGAGCCGCGCTTTCACCTCGTCGACATCGGTGCGCAGGCCGGAAATGGCCGCATCGGCCTGATCCTGCCGGGCAATGATGTCAAAGCTGGCGTCCAGCGGATCGGTGGTGGTCATCGCAGGTTGGGTATGTTCCATGGGGCATTGGCCTTTCGGTTGGGCAGAAAAAAGGCCGCCCCAATGGCGGCCGGTGGAAAGTGGTTTGGTCGGCTCGGTCAGCTTACAAAATGCACCCTGGCTCGATGTTGCAGCGGGTGGGTGACCAGGCTGACTTCGAACAGGTCAATCTCGATCAGTTCGCGCCCCTGATCGGATTGCCGCGCCGCGCGGGTGCGGAAGCCGAAGCTGAGGCCGCTTACCGCGCCTTGCGCCAGCAGCATCGCCGCGCGGCTATCGGGCCGGTCGATCCGGGCGATCACCCGCAAACCGCGCGCGTCCTCTGACACCTGCTCGATCACGCCGATCGGCTGATCCGGGCGGTGCTGCCAGTATAGCGGCAAGGGCGCATTCTGGCTCGCCAGCGTCTTGGCGAACGCTCCGCGCCGGATCGTGTCGCGCGCTGCATCGGGAATATCGAACAGCGCGGCATAGCCGGCAAAACGCATGGCCCGCGCGCTCATAGCCGGTCCCACACGCCAAGGCGCACCGCGATCCCGATCAGCAGCAACGCCAGTGCGCCGCGGATGATCCATTCCATCAACGCTTTCCACGCGCTGGCCTTGGTATCGCGCCACGCCCGCAGCAGTTCGCGCAGCTGAACCAGATCGCTCTCGGCCCCGGCATCGCCCAGCCCGAGCCGTTCGAGCACCCGGTCGGTGGCGAGCGCGCTCGATTCCTCGACAATAGCGCGTAAAGTCACCAGCGCTGCCCCATCATTGCGGGCCTGCACCATCAGGCTGGCAAGCACATCTGCGCGGCTCATGCGGTATTCTCCTCTGGCTGTTCTTCAGGGCTCAGGCCCAGCATCTGGCGTTTTTCCGCGCGGGTCAGGAAATCGGCGTCGGACACCTGCGACCACAATCGCTCGCGGTCTTCCGACAGCGCCGTGACCCGGTCGAGATCGACCCCGATTTCGGCACCGGGGAACCACGGAGCGAGGCCCTGACGCAGCGCGGAAAACAGTTTCTCCGCCAGCGGCAGCAGCGTCAGCCGCCACAGCGCGCGGTTGGCCTCACGGTAATTGGCATAGGTGTTGTCGCCCGGCAGGCCGAGCAGCATCGGCGGCACCCCGAACGCCAGCGCGATATCGCGCGCCGCCGCGCTTTTCAGCGTCGCGAAGTCCATGTCCGCCGGGGTCAGCGCCATGCTCTGCCATTTCAGCCCGCCGTCGAGCAACATCGGTCGCCCCGCATTGGCTGCGCCCGAAAAGGCGATATCCAGCTCGCGCTTCAACCGTTCGAACTGTTCATGAGCGAGGCTCGCGCCGTCCCCCGGCTCGTAAACCAGCGCGCCCGAAGGCCGCGCCGCGTTTTCCAGCAGCGCGCGGTTCCAGTGGGTTGCGGCATTGTGGATCAGCACCGCCTGCCACGCCGCCTCCAGCGCGCCCGCGCCGCAGTGATCGTCAAGCGGATGCATCGTCCGGATCGCGATGATCCCCGGCCAGCCATCCTCATCCTCCACCGCGATCCGCGCGGTGCGGTTATTCACCGTGTAATCATAGCCGCACGGCCAGCCATCCGGCCCGGTTGCCACCTTCACCCGTTCGGGCCGCAGCGCGAACAACTCCACCGGCGTGCCGCTCGCATCCTTCAGGATCTGCACATAGCCATTGCCGTGCAGCAGCAATTGCGCGGCCAGCGTTTCGATCAGCGATTGCCCGGCGCTGGTAGCGGTGACGAGCGCGGCGAGGCGCGGATCATTGCAGGCGAGCGGGGCCTGCCCCACCGCCTCGGCCACGATCCTGACCGATCGCTGGGCAATCGGGTTGGCCAGAAAGCCTTCGCCAATCGCGCGGGCATAATCATAGCTGCGCGGCCCAGGCCCAGCCGCAAACGCCGGGTGCCACCCCTGCATCATGCCGGGCGCCAAAGGCACACGGGCGCGCTCCCCGCCCTTGAAGGCGGAGAGGAGAGTGTCGAGCAATGCCATCGGATTTCCTTTGTCTTGGTCGCGGCGCGTCAGATTGGCCGCACGCTGGGGCGGGCGCTCCGCCCCAGCATCAATTCGCTCAATCCCCACACCAGCGCATCGGCGCGGTCGGGGCTGCGGCCGGGGCCGGCGTAGGTTCCGCCCGCCAGCAGCCCGCACAATTGGTCTTCGAGCCGTGCGAACATCCCCACGTGGCGCACCCGCCCGGCGGCGTAGAGCGCGGCGATGGGTTCGGCGCGGGCAACCTTGCCGCGGGCAGCGTGCACCAGCCTGATCGGCAGCGCCTGATCGGCGGCGCGCAGCACGCTTTCGACCATCGCCCCGCCCTGATTGGCCTCTGCCACAACGCGGTCAGCACCCCATTCGCGCGCAGCATCGGCGACTTTCTGCGCCCATTCGGCAGGGGCTGCGCCTTGGGCCGAACAATCGGCGAGCACGCGGGCAATGCCGTCTTCGCCCAAGGCGACCACAATGATCCCGCATTCATCGCCCGTGGCCGATGCAGGCGGATCAACCGCCACCACCACCCGCACAGCTGCGGGAACGGCGCCGGTTTCGCGCACCTGTTCGATCAGCGCGCGGGTCCACAATGCGCCTTCGATATCCTCGATCAATTCGCCTTCGATTTCCTGTCTGGCAAGCTGGGTGCCCCCAAATTCGCTGGCAATCGCATCCAGAAACCGCTGCGGCAGATTGGCGGCATTATCGCTGGTCGCCCCGCGGCTGATGGCGACATCCCCGGCGCTGCCAATCTGCGCGATCAGCCGCTGCACCAGCGGCACCGCGCGCGGGGTGGTTGTAACCGCGATGCGCGGATCATTCCCCAGCCTGAGGCCGAGCAGCAGATTGTCCCAGCAGCGCGTGGCGCGTTCATGCGCCAGCGGCCACTTGCCGATTTCATCGCACCAGGCGTGGCTGTGCTGCGGCCCGCGCAGGCTTTCCGGCTCGGCGGCGGAAAACAACTGCGCCTGCGCACCATTGGCAAAGCGGATGCGGCGGCGCGATGGTTCAAACCGGGGCCGAGCGGTGGGCGGATAGATCGACAGCAGGCCGCTTTCGCCCTCAACCATCACCGCGCGCGCCTCTGCCAGCGAGGAGGACACCAGCGCGATCCGTGCATCGGGGTTTCTATCGGCGATCATGCGCACCCATTCGGCACCAGCGCGGGTCTTGCCGAACCCGCGCCCGGCCATGGTCATCCAGATCCGCCAGTCGCCCGGCGGAGGCAGCTGTTCGGGGCGGGCGGCATAGGGCCAGATGAAAGCAAGGTCGTTTTTCTCCCTTTGGCTGAGCTGGCTGACCAGCTTTCGCCTTACTTCGGGCGGTGCGGTGACGATCCATTCGAACGGTGCGGACATCAGGCCTGCGTGTCGCCGGGTTTGGCCTTGACCATGCGCCGCCGGATTTCCTCGATCTTGCTGTCGATCGACGCGCGCACTTCTTCGGCGCTGACATCGCGTTCGCGGCTTTGCCCGTTGGCGGCGCTATCACGGTGCGCGGCGAGCAGGCGGATGGCGTTGGCGAAATCGAATTTCTCGCCATCGCCGGTTTTGAAATCGCCTTCGCGCAGGCGGCGCAGGACTTCCATTTCAAGGTGGCTATACCCTTCGGCCAGCGCCACCTGCCATTGCCGTGCAAAATCGGGATCGGCGCGGCGCAGGCGATAGGCGCGGCTGACATCGATGCCAGCGTGTTCGGCGGAACGGGTGACGTTGGAACTGATTGCAAGGTAATCAATAAAGCGGGTGCGCCAGCGGCGATCGGTGGTGTGATGGGTGGCGGTATCATCGGCGCTGGTTCGCGCAGGGCCGCGTTTTGCCATGGGCAGATCTCCCTTTGCGAACGGCAAAAAGGCGGCACTTCCACCCGGAAGGCCGCCCGCTGGCGAATCGCTATTTCTCGACTATGCCCCTATCTAACCAGAGAGCGTCACGATGTCAAGATAAATAACCAAATGGGTTAAATAATCCCGATCGCCTTGCCCGCGCGTTCGAACATGCCGAGGATGGTCGTGACCTGCTCGGCCGAATGTTCGGCGCATAGCGAACAGCGCAGCAGGGTCATGCCCGCAGGGGTTGCAGGCGGGCGGGCGAGGTTGACGTAGAGGCCCTCTTTCAACAGCGCCTCCCACATCATCGCGCCCTTTTCCAGATCGGGCATGATCACCGCGATGATCGCGCTTTGCGCCGTGGCTGTGCCGAGCGTGAAGCCGAGATCGCGCAAACCCTGGTGCAGCGTGCGACTGTTCTCCCACAGATGCGCGCGCTTGTTCCCGCCATGCATCAGCTTGCGGATCGACGTGGCCGAACTCGCCATCACGCTCGGCGGCAGCGCCGCGGTGAAGACATAGGGGCGGCACACCAACCGCAGCACTTCAAACTTCGGGTGGTTCGATACGCAGAACCCCCCGACCGTGCCGACCGATTTGGAAAAGGTGCCGATGATGAAATCGACATCGTCGATCACGCCCTGTTCTTCGGCCACGCCGCGGCCGTGCTGGCCGATAAAGCCCATCGAATGGGCCTCATCCACCAGCACCATCGCGCCGTTTTCCTTGGCGATGCGGACCATTTCCTTCAGCGGAGCGACATCGCCCATCATCGAATAGACGCCTTCGAGCACGACCAGCTTGCCCGCGCCTTCGGGCACGCGCTTCAGGCGTTTTTCCATCGCCTCAATATCGTTGTGTTTGAATGGCACGACCTCGGCGTTGCCCATCGCGCAGCCATCCCAGATCGATGCGTGGCTGTCGATATCGAGGATGATGTAATCGCCCTTGCCCGCCAGCGTCGAGATAATGCCAAGGTTCGCCTGATACCCGGTCGAAAACACCATGGCGTGATCCATGGCGTAGAATTCGCGCAGCGCCGTTTCCACATCGCGGTGATCGCGGAAGGTGCCGTTGAGCACACGGCTGCCGGTGGTGCCCGCGCCGAAATCCTCCATCGCCGCCTTGCCTGCCGCGATGACATCATCGTCGAAGGTCATGCCCATGTAGTTATAGGTGCCGAGCAGGATCGTATCGCGCCCGTTGCAGATCGCGCGGGTGGGGGACAGCACCTGTTCCATCACCAGATTGAACGGGTCTTCCACCCCGGCAGCAAGCAGCGCTTCACGGGTCTGGATGATGGGATCGAACTTCGCCAGCAGATCAACCGTGGCGGGGGCGGTGAGCGTTTCGGTCATGGACGCGGCCTCTATCAGCTATCCTGCAACTTGTGCACTGCCGCGACAAGCTGGCCCCAGTTTTCGATTTCAGCCTGCTGGTTCATCGAGATGATCACATCAAATTCGTCTTCGATTTCAGCGACGAAATCCATCACGGTCAGGCTGTCAAATTCAAGATCGCCGGCAAAGGTGGTCGCGTCTTCGATGGCGATGCCTTTCTTGTTGAACGGTTCGATCAGGGTGCGAATGCGCTCATTGACTTCAGCGGAGTTCATGGCGGGGTGGTGCTTTCGGCGGTTGGTGTGATGGCGGCGCTTGCCGGATTGATACGCTTGCAAAGCGGCGGATGATGCAGATTGTCAAGGTTTCGGCGCTTTTACAGACGCGATTTGCGCGTGCATGGGCAACACGAAACCGCGCGTCAGGCAGGCAGCAACCCGCGCACCGCATTCATGAACGGGCTGATCGACACCGGCTTTGACAGATAGCCCGCCGCGCCCGCCGCGCGGATACGTTCTTCATCGCCCTTGGCCGCAAAGGCGGTCACTGCCAGCACCGGGATCGAACACAGCGCCGAATCGCGCTTGGCAGCTTCGATCAGGTCAACCCCCGATACCCCGCCCAGTTGAATGTCCATGATGATCAGATCGGGCGAGGTCGCGCGCGCGGTTTCCAGCACCTTGTTGCCATCATCCACAGGCTCTACGTCGAACCCGTTGGCGCGCAGCACATCGCAGAACAATTTCCGGTTAAGGTCATTATCCTCGACAACCATGATCCGCTTTGTCACTGCTCGCCCCGCATTCGTCTGGCTTACGACTAACCTTGCATAAAGGACAGGACAATCCCGCTTCGCCCCGAACCCGATCCGCTCAACCCGCAGGCGCTGGCGCTGGCCGCGCTCGGCTGGGTGCTTGAGGGCGAGGATCGCGCCGCGCGCTACCTTGATCTGACCGGGCTTGATCCCGATACTCTGCGCGCCGGGCTGGGAGATCCTGCCATCCTTGCCTCGGCCATCGAATTCCTTACCAATCACGAACCCGATCTGATTCGCGCGGCAGAGGCACTGGCCGTCACGCCCGAAGAACTGGTCGCCGCCAAGGACGCTTTACTGACATGACCCGCCCCCTGATCATCAGCGATTGTGACGAAGTGCTGTTGCACATGGTCGCCCCGTTCAAGGATTGGCTGGAGGCAAGCCAGGGGGTGGCCTTCCAGCTGGAAGGGCATAATTTTGCCGAGGCGCTGCGCTGGCAGGATAGCGGCGCGTTGCTCGAACCGGCGGACATCTGGCGGATGCTGCGCGCGTTCTTCGATAATGAGATGGACAGCCAGCAGCCGATTGCAGGCGCGGTCGAAGGGATCAACACGCTGGCCGAGCGTGCCGATGTGGTGATCCTGACCAATCTGGTGGATGGCCACCGCGATGCCCGCGCCGCGCAGCTTGCCGCTGTCGGCATCAACGCCCGCGTGTTCACCAATCAGGGGCCGAAAGGCCCGGCGCTCAAGGCGATTATCGATGAATATGCGCCCACCCGCGCGCTGTTCATCGATGATCTGGCGCAACACCATGCCTCGGTCGCGGAAATCACCCCGCAGGTCACGCGGCTGCACCTGTGCGGCGAACCGATGATCGCCCACGCGATTGATTGCGCACATAAAGCAGGCCATGCAGAAGCCCGGATAGATCGCTGGGATGAAGCCTTGCCGTGGCTGCTGGAACGTTTGGAGGATTGAAAATGAGCTATACCGCAAAACTGGCCGAACTCGGCATTACCCTGCCCAAGGCCGCAGCGCCGGTCGCCAGCTATGTGCCGGTGGTGGTGCATGGCGACTTTGCCCATGTTTCCGGCCAGCTGCCATTTGTCGATGGCGCGCTGATCACCGGGCGGTTGGGCGAGGATGTCAGCGTGGCCGAGGGTCAGGCCGCCGCGCGCGCCTGCGCACTGATGATCATTGCGCAATTGGGCGCGGCTGGCTTGCTCGACCGCGTGGAGCGGATCGTGAAGCTCGGCGCCTTCATCAATTGCACCGCCGATTTCACCGATCAGCCCGAAGTCGCCAATGGCGCGTCCGATCTGATGGAACAGGTGTTCGGCGCTGCGGGCAAGCACGCCCGCGCCGCTGTCGGCGTGCCCGCGCTGCCGCGCGGCGCGGCGGTTGAGGTGGATGCGGTGATCGCGCTGAAGGCATGAGCAAACGGCGCGCTCCGGACTGGCTGACGCAGTGGGAATATGCCCATCGCGGGTTGCATGGGCCGGACGTGCCGGAAAACTCGCTGGCCGGAGCCGAAGCGGCGATCGCGGCAGGCATGGGCATCGAGTGCGACGTTCAGCGCAGTGCCGACGATCACCCGATGGTGTTTCACGATTGGGAACTTGAGCGGCTGACGGGAAGATCGGAGGCCACCGAAGCCCTCGATGCCGATAATCTCGAAACACTGAGGCTGCTTGGCACCGATCAGCATCCCGTACGGCTGGCGAAGTTTCTCGATGTGGTTGCTGGCCGCGTGCCGTTGCTGATCGAAATCAAGTCAAAGCGCGGCTACGATGTTGATTGGACGTGCGTTTATGTCGCGCGGTTGCTTGAGGACTATTCCGGGCCTCATGCCGTTATGAGCTTCGATCCGCGCGTCGCCCGGTGGTTCAGACGGCACGCACCGCGAGTCTGTGCCGGACTGGTGATGCGTGAGGACGAGCGCGGCGACACGCAGACGTCATGGCGACGCAAGCTGGCGCTGTGGATCGCAAAGCCTGATTTTCTCGCTTACCATGTCGCGGCTTTGCCCAGTCCGTGGGTTGCAGGCTTGCGAGCCCGGGGGCTGCCGGTGCTCACTTGGACGGTCAATTCGCCCGAAACCCGTGCGCGCGCAATGGCCCATGCCGATGCGCTGATTGCGGAAGGGGCAGGGCTGGCGTGAGCGCGCCTGAACTGACCGTCCGCCTTGCACCTTCGGTCAGCAGTTTTGACCGCGATCAGTGGAACGCGCTGGGCGGCGATCACAACCCTTTCACATCCCACGAATTTCTAACCGCGATGGAGGATTCCGGTTCGGTCGGCCCCGGCACCGGGTGGGAGCCTGCGCCGATCGCGATCACCGATGATGCTGGGCGCTTGCTTGCCGCCATGCCGTCATACGCCAAGGGGCATAGCCAGGGCGAATATGTGTTCGACCATGCCTGGGCGGACGCATGGCACCGCGCGGGTGGGCGTTATTACCCCAAGCTGCAAATCGCTGCGCCGTTTACGCCTGCCACCGGCCCTCGTCTGTTGCTGAGCGATCCGGCACTTGCCCCGCATCTGCTCAAGGCGGCGGAAATGGTGTGCGCGCAGAACGCGATGTCATCGGCCCACGCGACCTTCATCGCGCCCGATCAATTGCCGCTGTTCGAGGCTGGCGGGTGGATGCCGCGATCAGACATCCAGTTCCACTGGTTCAATCGTGGCTATGCCAGCTTTGACGCGTTTCTAGGCGCGCTGTCATCGCGCAAGCGTAAGGATTTGCGCAAGGAACGCGCGGCCGCCTGCGAAGGGCTGAGCATCCGGCACCTGACCGGCGCGGAAATCACCGAATCGCATTGGGATGCGTTCTGGGTGTTTTATCAGGACACCGGGCAACGCAAATGGGGCCAACCCTATCTCACCCGCGAAGCCTTCAGCCTGCTGGGGGAGCGGATGGGGGACAGGATTGTGCTGCTCCTCGCCTATGACGGTGCGCAGCCGATTGCGGGCGCGCTCAATTTTGTCGGGGGCGATGCGCTTTACGGGCGTTATTGGGGCTGCACCCGCGACGTGCGCTTCCTGCATTTTGAACTGTGCTATTATCAGGCGATCGACATCGCGATTGCGCGCGGGCTTGGCCGGGTTGAGGCGGGCGCGCAGGGCGGGCACAAGCTGGCGCGCGGGTATGAACCGGTGCAGACGTGGTCCGCGCATTGGATCGCCGATCCCGGCTTTCGCGCGGCGGTTGCCGATTTCCTCGAACGCGAACGCGCAGGCGTGGCGAGTGATCGGATGTATCTTGGTGAGCGCACCCCGTTCAGGAAGGGCGACTAACGCGGCTTACGCGGCGCGCTGATTGCCTTCGGCCAGCCACTGGCGGGCACGGCGCTGGGCTTCGGCGATTTCGCGGGCGGTCATTTCCTCGGAAATGTCGGCGCGGCAATAGGCGGCTTCTTCATGGCCGCGCGCTGCGGCAAGGTTGAACCATTTGTGGGCTTCGATCAGATCACACGGTGCGCCGTTGCTGCCGGTCGAGAACGCGACGCCCAAATCAAAGCAGGCCCCCGCTTGACCCGTCGCTGCCGCCGCCAGCCAGCGGCCAAGTGCCGCCTCGCCCCGTGTATCGTGTGGAAGTGTTTCACGTGAAACATTCGTGTCTTTGGTGCTGATCGCAATGATATTCATGATGTCGTCCCCGGTTCACCAGACCGCTTCCAAACGGCCTTCCCGGCATCAGAACTCGGCTAACATGGTCAATAATTGGTTAACGCCAATGGCACTTTCTGCACCGCTGACATTTGCCCCCACAACATTCCCAAACCCGCTTGTGCGTATAGGGGGCCTTGCCTATAGGGCGCGCATTGCTTCAGACGGCTGGGACCAAGTGAGCCAATGAAAATATTCAGGCGGCAGGACACGAAGGTCAGCCCAGCAAATCACGGGATGAGAGGGCTTGATGCCAACTGCCGCGCCTGACGAAATCGACATCCTCGAAAAGGCCAAGCGCCTGATCGCTCCGGACTATGTGCCGAGCGAGGACGAGGAATACATGAATGAGCGCCAGCAGGCCTATTTTCGCATGCTGCTGATCGAGTGGAAACGCTCGATCCATTCGGCTGCTGGCCAGACGCTGCAATCGTTGCAGGATGGCCCGATCCGCGAAGCCGATCTGACCGACCGCGCTTCCAGTGAAACCGATTGGGGCATCGAACTGCGCACCCGCGACCGCCAACGCAAACTGGTGTCCAAGATCGACTCCGCGTTGCGCCGGATCGATTCGGGCGAATATGGCTATTGCGAAGTCACCGGGGACCCAATCGGTCTGCGCCGCCTGATCGCGCGGCCGGTCGCAACCATGACGGTTGAAGCGCAGGAAGCCCACGAACGGCGCGAAAAAATCTCCCGCGACGATTGATCGTAAACTGTGGCTCGCGGCCTGTGCCGTGATGGGACGCCCGCTGCATCGCAGGCACCTGCGGCAATCATTTTAACCTTTTGGTAACTGCAATTGGCGCAGTTTCAATGGCGTTTTGTGGTCGGCCATCTAAAATGATGGACTGGCCCATGCGGTGATTTTTGCAGTTTAGGAGGCGACCCAGATATGACGGGTGTGGAAACACGCAGTGTTACGCGCGACAGTCTGTTCTTGCTGGCCGATATCCGCATCGAACAGAGCACCGAAACGCATCGGGTGCGAGTGCGTAACCTGTCCGACGGCGGGATGATGGGCGAAGGCAATCTGCGCGTCCAGCGCGGCCACCGCCTAACTGTCGAATTGCGCAATATCGGCGCGATCAAGGGCTCGGTCGCCTGGGTGCAAGACGACCGGTTCGGCGTCGCCTTTGATGATGAAATTGACTCGCAGAAGGCCCGGCGTCCGCTTGAGGCGAATGACGGGCCGACCGCCAGTTTGGTCGTATCCTCAAGAGCTCACCGCGCGCCTGCACCGCCGCAGCCGTCGATGCTGCGCAAGATTTGAACAAACGCGCCTGCCTGGGCAACCACCAAGCTGACCGATGCGTTGCAACCTGCTAGTCAGCGGTTGATGCGATTCTGGCCAACCCTGCTTGCCGCTCTGGCGCTGTCGTCCTGTGGCCCCTCGAACGGGAATGGTTCGGTCGAGGTGGCGATAATTGGCGCGCCTGAAAGCCTGTTTCAGCAGGGCGTGCGCCTGCCGTCAGCCGCTCAGCATTTGCGCGCGACAACCCACGAAGGGCTGGTTGCGCTCGATCCTGCTGGGCAGGTCGTGCCAGCTATGGCGGAACGCTGGATCGTCACCGATGACGGCATGAGTTACATCTTCCGCTTGCGGGACAGCACCTGGCCCGATGGTGAGGAGATCACGGCGACCGAGGTGCGGCGATTGCTGCGCGATGCGCTGGCGCGGTTGAAGGGAACGTCGCTCGGCCTCGATTTGGCCAAGGTGCGCGACATTCGCGCCATGACCGGGAGGGTGATCGAAGTGCGCCTGACCGCGCCGATGCCCGATTTTCTGCGATTGCTTGCTCAACCCGAACTCGGTTTTGCCAAAAGCGGAAACGGATCCGGGCCGATGGCGATGTCACGAGACGAGGCTGGAATGATCGCCCGCCTTACAGCCTTGCCGCCTGAAACGCGCGGCATGCCAGCCCGGGAAGATTGGCAAGAGGTCGCGCGCCCGGTCAGTGTTCGGGCCTTGCCGGCGCGCGATGCTGTGGCGGCATTTTCTCGGGGCGAGGTTGATCTGGTGCTGAATGGCAGCCTTGCCGATTTCCCGCTGGCCGAAACCGGGCCATTGTCGCGCGGGACGATACAGGTTGACCCGGCAATAGGTCTGCTCGGCTTGGCGGTGCGGCGCGAACAAGGCCTGCTGGCCGACCCCGCCCGGCGCGAGGCGCTGTCGATGGCGCTTGATCGCGGTGCGTTGATCCAGCCGTTCGGGCTGGGTGGGTGGAAGGCGACCAGCCGGATTGTGCCGCCCGAAAGTTTCATTGCGCCGCCTTTTGCTGGGGATCGGTGGGCTGGCACATCGCTTGATGAACGCCGGGCGACTGCGGCGGCGCGGGTGCGGGCGTGGACTGCGCAATCGCAAGCGAGTGCGGCGGTGCGCGTCGCTTTGCCACGCGGGCCGGGCAGCGATTTGTTGATGCGCCAACTGGCCGAAGCCTGGGCGCTGATCGGCGTTACAGCGGTGCGGGCCGCGCCGGGCGAGGAAGCCGATCTTGAACTGCGCGATACGATTGCCCGCTACACCGGGCCGCGCTGGTATCTCAACCAGTTCCATTGCAGTCTCAAAGCCAGCCTGTGCTCGGCCGAGGCTGATGCGCTGGTGCGCCAGTCGTTGACCGAACGCGATGCCGCCACACGTGAGCGGTTACTGGTCGAGGCTCATGCTGCGTTGACGGCCCGCGAAGTGTTCATTCCGCTTGGGGCACCGGTGCGCTGGTCGATGGTGCGTGGGTCAGTCAGGAACTACATCGCCAACCCGTGGGGCCTGCACCCCTTGTTCCCGCTGTCGCAGCCCACCACATAATCGGGATGGACACGCCCGTGAAACCCCGCCCAGAATCGCCGCACGTCATCACCATGCAACTGCCGACCGGCACCGATGCCGCATCGGTCCGCGCCCGCGTGACCATTATGGAAAAGCTGCTGGAACGCAGTTTCGTTATTCCGGGTGTGAATTTTCCGGTCGGGCTTGATGCACTGATCGGGTTGGTTCCGGTGCTGGGTGATATCGTGACGACAGCGATGGGAGCCTATATCGTCTGGGAAGCGCGCAATCTGGGCATGTCCCGATGGAAGCTGGCACGGATGGGGCTGAACGTGTTGTTCGATGCTGCGATTGGCGTGATTCCTTTGGTAGGCGATGCCGCTGATCTGCTGTTCCGTTCGAACACCAGAAACCTGAAAATCATCCTCAAACACATTGACAAGCACCATCCCGAAGCCCGCGTGATTGAGGGGTAGTTCCCCTGCCAGCCGCTGCGCGCTATAGGCTGTGGGCATGACCGACAAAGTTACTTACGCGAGCTATCTCGATCTCGACCGCGTTCTCGGGGCGCAACATCCATCCTCTGATGCGCATGACGAACTGCTGTTCATTATTGTGCACCAGGCCAGCGAGCTATGGCTCAAACTGTGCCTGCACGAACTGACCGCCGCGCGCGAATGTGTTGAAGCGGACAACCTGCGCCCTGCCTTCAAGATGCTCGCCCGGGTAGCGCGCGCGCAGACGCAGCTGATCCAGAGCTGGGACGTGCTCAGCACCATGACCCCGCATGATTATTCGCGCATCCGCCCCTATCTGGGCGGATCGAGCGGGTTTCAATCGGCCCAGTACCGGATGATGGAATTCATGCTTGGCGGGCGCGATGAAAAGCACGTGCAACTGCACGAAGGCAACGCCGATTGGGCTGCGCGGCTGGAGGCTGAACGGGGGCGGGCGAGCCTGTACGATGCGGCGATCCGCCTGCTGTCACGGCGTGGCTTCACGATCGCGGCGGAGGCGACCGGGCGCGACCCCACCGTGCCTTATCAACACAATGCCAGTGTCGAGGCGGCCTGGGCGGCGATCTACCGTGATCCGCAGGAGCACTGGGACCTTTACGAGCTGGCCGAAAAGCTGGTTGATCTGGAATACCATTTTCAGCGCTGGCGGTTCGGCCATCTCAAGACCGTTGAGCGGATCATCGGCTTCAAACGCGGGACCGGCGGGACGGCGGGTGTGCCCTATCTCGAAGGGGTCTTGAAACAGGCCTTCTTCCCTGAACTTTTAAGCGTCAGAACGGCGATATGAGCCGCCGGTTGTGGGACATTTCGCAGCCGCTGCGCCCCGGCTTGCCGGTTTGGCCGGGCGATACGGCGTTTGCGCAGGCAGGCACGTGGCAGATGGCGCAAGGCTCTCCGGTCAATGTCTCCGCGATCACGATGTCGACCCATTCGGGCGCGCACGCCGATGCGCCGCTGCATTATGCCGCCGATGCGCCTGATATCGCGAGCGTCGATCTTGCACCTTATCTCGGTGAGTGTGTGGTGGTGGACGTGCGCGGTGCAGGGCCGCTGATCCTGCCCGAACACCTGCCTGATCTGACGGGGGTGGAGCGGGTGCTGTTTCGCACCTTCGATGCCTTCCCCCACGATGCATGGGTGGACGAAACGGCCGCCCTTGCCCCGCAAACCGTCGATGCTCTGGCGGCAGCTGGCGTGCGGCTGGTGGGGCTGGATGGCCCTTCCATCGACCCGCAGACATCCAAAACGATGGACGCACATCTGGCGGTGCTGCGCCACGATATCCGCGTGCTTGAAGGGCTGGTGCTCGATGCTGTGCCGCCGGGGCGTTACGAGTTGATCGCGCTGCCGCTGGCGATAATTGGCGGCGATGCATCCCCGGTGCGCGCCGTTTTGCGGGAGCTGATATGACCATGGAAGACCGTGCACGGGAATTCGACGCCGCCGATCCGTTGGCGGGGTATCGGGATCGGTTCACACTGCCCGAAGGGGTGATTTACCTCGATGGCAATTCACTCGGCGCACTGCCCAAGGCTACGCCTGCGGCCATCGCCCGCGTGGTGGAGCAGGAATGGGGTGAGGGGTTGATCCGGTCGTGGAATAGCGCTGATTGGTTCGCCATGGCGGGCCGCATCGGTGGCAAGATTGCACCGTTGATCGGGGCCAATCCGCATGAAGTAATCGCCTGCGATTCAACCAGCGTGAACCTGTTCAAACTGATCGCGGCGGCGCTCACCATGCGTCCGGCGTGCAAGGTGATCCTGTCTGAACCCGGCAATTTCCCGACCGATCTCTACATGATCGCGGGGTTGGAGCGGCAGGGGCTGGCAACCCGGCGGCTGGCCGAGCGCGACCAGCTGGCCGAGGCACTCGATGGTGACGTTGCGCTGCTGCTGCTCACCCATGTGCATTACAAGACCGGCGCGATGCACGACATGGCGGCGCTGACCCGCGCGGCCCATGCGGCAGGCGCACTGGTGCTGTGGGATTTATCGCACTCAGCCGGGGCGGTGCCGGTCGATCTGAATGCGGTGGGCGCGGATTTTGCGGTGGGCTGCGGATACAAATATCTGTGCGGCGGGCCGGGTGCACCCGCCTTTGCCTTCGCAGCCGAACGTCACCATGCAAGCCTTGCCCAGCCGCTGACGGGCTGGTTCGGTCACGCTGCGCCGTTCGCCTTCGATGATGACTACGCCTCCGCGCCCGGTATCGAACAGTTGCAATGCGGCACCGCGCCGATCCTCGGCCTGACCGCGCTCGAAGTGGGCGTCGATCTGATTGCCGAAATCGGAGTGGGGCGGCTGTATGAAAAATCGCGCGCGCTGTCGGAGTTTTTCGGTGAATGCCTGAGCGCACACGGCGTAGAACTTGATTGTGTCAGCCCGACCGATAGCGGCGCGCGCGGCAGCCAGCTTTCATTTCGCACCCCCCATGCCTATGCGATCTGTCAGGCATTGATCGCGCGCGGCGTGATCGGAGACTTCCGCGATCCCGACGTGTTGCGGCTCGGCTTTGCGCCGGCCTACCTGCGCTTTGCCGACATGGCCGAAGCAGCGCGGCACCTTGCAGAAGTGCTGGAGGGCGCAGAGTGGCAGCGTGAGGAATTCAGCCAGCGTGCAAAGGTGACATAACTGTTTGGCGGCGGGTAATGCGCGCGGTTGGAGCCCGATTACAGAACTACTGAACGCCCCGCCTCACGCCCGGCGGCTAAGACATCGCGCAACAAGGATATCGCCCGGCGTGCGGCCGAGGAAGGCCAGTTGCAACAGCGTCCCCTCCAAAATGCGCCACGCCCCGCGCTCGGCCCGCGACTTGTCGATCCCGAAGGCGGCGAACGCGAGGAAGTTCATCGCGATGATCGCGGTGACGATGTTTTCAGGGCGCAAAGCGGTGTCGAGTGCGGGAGCAAGCCAATCCATAGCGCGGGCATAGCGCCCAAGGGCTTGATAAAAGGTTGCTTTGAGGGTGCGCGGCGGAGCGCCCCCCGTCATCCCGGCGCAGGCCGGGACCCAGAGCGGCTGGGTGCGATCCACGCCCAAGAAAGCTGGGCCCCGGCCTGCGCCGGGGAGACGAGGAGGGGAGAGTCAGACCCCCACACACGTATCCCTCATCGTCTTCCCGGGCTTGACCCGGGATCCCGCTTCTTTATTCAACGTAGCATAAGCCAGCGGGACCCCGGATCAAGTCCGGGGAGACGTGTGGGGGATACGTGTGATCGCGCTTCAAATGCGCCACGCCTTGCGAGGCGGCTAGCGGAGGTAGGTGACGTGCGCGATGCCGAAGCCAGCGGGGACGAGGTAGCGGCTTTTGTCTGACATGGGCAAGATCGGAGGAGCGCGTAGGACAAGATGCGAGCGTAGCTAAGTTGCCATCAAAAAACCAAGGTGATGCGGTTCAAAACCTTATATCCTCAATTTCCGTTATTCCCTCCACACCTAACTCTTCAAGAAGCTCATTAACAATCTTATCCGCGCCCCTAGCGTTTCGGCCAGCAGCATCATATAAATCTTTCATTAGCGAATAATAATTGTCATGAGGAGTGCGCGCCGGCCTAGCTTTGCCAAAGAATGTGTCGCTAAATGACTCTATTTTATCGCCATCTCGGTTATAAATTATAATCCATACATCTTCTTCACGCTCTCCCTCTTCGACAAACACATCAAGTCGCCGATCTCCAATCGATGTGAAAAAAACATCCGATCCAGCCTGTACGGCCCAAGCCAAGGCTCCAGAAGTCGTATTTGAATACAGCGCTTCGACTAGCGCTCGTAATTTATTCATCGCCTCGTTCATAGTTAGTCTCTCTGGATCTGAACCTTAACCTTCACAAGCGCGATATGTATTTCACGAAATGAATCGTTTATTTTTGCTAAATCTGTAGCATCGCGCCTGTGACCATTCTCAGCTTTGTTTGCCAAATTCGATGCACGCTTTATTGCTGTAGATAATTGTTGTGACGTTTTATCGTTAGCTTGAGCGAAATTCTCCCTTATATTTATAAGGGATTTCATTAAATTATCAGCCTCCCGCCGCCACTTTATTTCGTCTTCGCTTTTCAACTCTTCTTTCATTGCCTCCAAGGATCGCTCAGCTATCGCCACCTCACCAAAGATGTCGAAACTGGCAATCCTGAATTTCAAGGCCTGAATAGCTTCTTCGGCAGCTTCTGACGAGCTTTTTACCTTTTTAATCTGTTCAATTGCAAACCAAATGCCCCAAAGTGCCACACCCAGCCCTAATACGCTCGCAACCGAGCTGAATGCGAGCCATTCGGGCGAGGTGAGAAACTTGAGCACTCGCAACAATCACTCCGCAGCCTCAGCCCCAAACAACCCGGCCTCGGCCTCTTCAACCCCGTCCTCGTTCACCGCTTTCGCCTTCTGGCGCTTATCAAACGACGACCACACGGTGTTCCAATCGCCCCTTGTGGCGCCCTTGGAATACTCTGTCGCGCGGGTTTCGAAGAAGTTGGCGTGTTCCACCCCGTTCAGCAGCGGCGATAGCCACGGCAGCGGGTGGTCTTCGATCATGTAGATTTCCTGCAGGCCCAGCTGTTTCAGCCGCCAATCGGCGATGTAACGGATGTAGCGCTTGATCTCCTTGGCGCTCATCCCGTTGACCGGGCCCATTTCAAACGCGAGGTCGATGAAGTTGTCTTCCAGCCGCACGGTCTTCTGGCAGATGTCGATCAGGTCTTCCTTGACCGATTTGGTCAGGCACTGGCGTTCTTCGCAGAAGGTGTGGAACAGTTTGATGATGCCTTCGCAGTGCAGGCTTTCATCGCGCACTGACCAGCTGACGATCTGGCCCATGCCCTTCATCTTGTTGAAGCGCGGGAAGTTCATCAGCATCGCAAAGGATGCGAACAGTTGCAGCCCTTCGGTAAACCCGCCGAACGCGGCAAGCGTGCGGGCGATATCCTCATCCGTATCGACCCCGAACTGATTGAGGAAATCGTGCTTGTCCTTCATTTCCTCATATTCGAGGAAGGCGCTGTATTCGCTTTCGGGCATCCCGATGGTGTCGAGCAGGTGCGAGTACGCCGCGATGTGCACGGTTTCCATGTTGGAAAACGCCGCCAGCATCATCTTGATCTCGGTCGGCTTGAACACCCGGCCGTAATTTTCGTGATAGCAGTTCTGCACCTCGACATCGGCCTGGGTGAAGAAGCGGAAAATCTGGGTGAGCAGGTTACGCTCGTTCTCGGTGATCTTCTGCGCCCAATCGCGGCAATCCTCGCCCAGCGGCACTTCTTCGGGCATCCAGTGGATCTGTTGCTGGCGCTTCCAGAAATCATAGGCCCAGGGGTACTGGAACGGTTTGTAGGTGGAGCGGGCTTCAAGCAGCGACATGGCGGAACCTCCGGCTAGGGAATCAGTATATCAGATAATGGGCCGCGCGAGGCGGCGGATTCGGGCGCGCCTATTGGCAGCTTAAGCATTCTTCGTAATCGGTCGGGCCGTCGGCGGCGGCGAGTTCGATGCGGGCGAGTTCGGTGGTGTTATCCGCCTCCACCCCGCCGACGAACCCGGCGCGCTGCACCGACTTGGAGCGGAGGTAATAGAGCGATTTGATCCCGCGCTCCCACGCCTGGAAATGCAGCATCATCAGATCCCACTTGTCGACATCGGCCGGGATGAACAGGTTCAGCGACTGCGCCTGATCGATATAGGGCGTGCGATCCGCCGCGAATTCGAGCAGCCAGCGCTGGTCGATTTCAAAGCTGGTCTTGTAGACCGCCTTTTCCTCGGGCGTGAGGAAATCGAGGTGCTGAACGCTGCCACCGCGTTCGAGGATCGAGTTCCAGACATTGGTCGAGTTTTTCGACTTCTTCTCGAGCAATTTCTCGAGATAGGGGTTCTTGACGATAAAGCTGCCCGACAGCGTCTTGTGGGTGTAGATGTTGGCCGGGATCGGCTCGATACAGGCCGACGTGCCGCCGCAGATGATGCTGATCGACGCGGTCGGCGCGATTGCCATCTTGCAGGAAAACCGCTCCATCGCGCCCATGTCTGCGGCATCGGGGCACGGCCCGCGTTCCTGCGCGAGCAGCATTGATGCCTCGCACGCCTTGGCGTGGATGTGCTTGAACATCTTCAGGTTGATCGCCTTGGCCATCGCGCTTTCGAACGCCATGCCCTTGGCCTGCAGGAAGGAGTGGAAGCCCATCACACCGAGGCCCACCGAACGTTCGCGCGCGGCGGAATATTTGGCGCGGGCCATTTCGTCGGGCGCGCGGTCGATATAATCCTGCAGCACGTTGTCGAGGAAGCGCATCACGTCTTCGATGAACAGCTTGTCGCCGTTCCATTCGTCCCAGGTTTCCAGGTTCAATGACGACAGGCAGCACACCGCCGTGCGGTCATTGCCCAGGTGATCGACCCCGGTCGGCAGGGTGATTTCGCTGCACAGGTTCGAGGTTGAAACTTTCAGCCCCAGATCGCGGTGATGCTTGGGCATCATGCGGTTCACCGTGTCGGAGAACACGATGTAAGGTTCCCCCGTGGCCAGTCGAGTTTCGACCAGTTTCTGGAACAGCGAGCGCGCATCGACGGTGGCGCGCACTTCGCCGGTCTTGGGCGATTTGAGGTCAAATTCGGCCCCGTCACGCACCGCTTCCATGAATTCATCGGTCAGCAGCACGCCGTGGTGCAGGTTCAGCGCCTTGCGGTTGAAGTCGCCGCTGGGTTTACGGATTTCGAGGAATTCTTCGATTTCCGGGTGGCTGACGTCAAGATAGCACGCCGCCGAACCGCGCCGCAGCGAACCTTGCGAAATCGCCAGCGTCAGGCTGTCCATGACGCGCACAAACGGGATGATCCCGCTGGTCTTGCCGTTCAGGCCAACCGGTTCGCCAATCCCGCGGACATTGCCCCAATAAGTGCCGATCCCGCCGCCCTTGCTGGCGAGCCAGACGTTTTCGTTCCAGGTGTTGACGATCCCTTCAAGGCTGTCGGACACCGAATTGAGGTAACACGAAATCGGCAAGCCGCGGTGGGTGCCGCCGTTTGACAGCACCGGAGTGGCGGGCATGAACCACAATTTCGAGATGTAATCATACAGCCGCTGGGCGTGGGCCTGATCATCGGCATAGGCATCGGCCACGCGGGCGAACAGATCCTGATAATTCTCTCCGGGCAGCAGATATCGATCGGTCAGCGTGTCCTTGCCGAAATCGGTCAGCCGGGCATCGCGGCTGTCGTCGGTGACGACGGTAAAGCGGCGGGCGTTGACCTTCTTGCTGTCGGTAGCACCCTTCCCCGCTTCGGCCCCGGCTTGCGCGAGCGCGCCGGCCAGCGCTTCGCCAGCCTTGGCGGCGATGAGTTCTTCCGATCCGGCATCCGCCTTGTTCATGGTCACAGCCTTTTCATCCCCTGCGGACATCTCGGCCCCCGCTTGTGCCTCGGCAGGCGTGCCTGCATCCAATTCGTTCACCACATCACCCGGCACGTTATCGCTCACCTTGAAATCCATCTGCTGCCCCACTTTGCCCCCGAATCGGAACGACCCGCAAGTGGCCATGTTCCAATTCTGTTCTATACCGGTTGATCCACAGACTTGCCAACAGGAGGGCTCCGAAAGACGCCTGTTGCTGCACCTGCTGATCGGTTCGCGGCGCGTATCGGTTCCTCGGGCCGGGGCGAATCCTCTCTCCGGTGCTCTGATCCGAGCGGCGGGTGATTCACCAAGGCTTGGGGGTTCGATTTGCGCCGAACCACTAGATGATGAATCAGTGCGCGACTCACGTCAACGACAGATTAACCTCTAAATTACCATATCGACCATTTGTCGGGGTGGTTCAGACCCGCGACGCGTGGAGCAAGCTTGAGTCGCGAACCGCGCAAGCCCCAAATCGAATCTGTGAAGAAAAATATGGTGATTGAATCTTTCGAATCCAGCTATGAATCTTTTGCGCGCGCGGTTGAATGATTGTTGCGCTTCAGGCGGGCAAGGGCAGTGCACCACGTATTGCGCCTGCATAGGGGCGACAAGCCCGGCAAGGAGATCGACTGGCGATTATGCGGCGAGGTCTTCAATGTTCAGGACGAGCAAACCAGTCCCGGCGCGCGAGCATCAAAACTCTCTGAACCGATGTGGAACTCGTTCTTCGCACTGCATACCGGCCCGTGGCAAAAGCAGGCCACAGCAAGAGGCCTGACACACGAGCGATAAAAGCGCCAAGCTGTCACAGCCGACACAAAATCGCCGTGCAAAACTGGGGGCATCCACACACGCCCGACCCCAAATCGACCGTCCGCCACTGTGACTCGAAAGACTCACTTCAAAACGTTAACGCCTTAAACCTCTTATTAACCTTTTTTGGTGACAAGTGTCGTGGTTAACAGGCGGCAACCTCTCCTAAGCAGGGGTTACCAAAGGCAAACAGGGGACCAGCGATGCGTGTGCTGCTGATCGAAGACGAACCGACTACCGCCAAGGCGATTGAGCTGATGCTCACCACCGAGGGTTTCAATGTCTATTCGACCGACCTCGGCGAAGAGGGCCTCGATCTGGGCAAGCTGTATGATTACGACATCATCCTGCTCGACCTGAACCTGCCCGACATGCACGGGTATGACGTGCTGAAGAAGCTCCGCGTCGCCAAGGTGCAGACCCCGGTGCTGATCCTGTCAGGCATTTCCGAAATGGATTCGAAGATCCGCAGCTTCGGTTTCGGCGCGGATGATTATGTGACCAAACCGTTCCACCGCGAAGAGCTGGTCGCCCGCATCTATGCCGTGGTGCGCCGGTCGAAAGGCCATTCGCAAAGCGTTATCCGCACAGGCAAGCTGGCCGTGAACCTCGATGCCAAGACGGTCGAAGTCGATGGCGCGCGCGTTCACCTCACCGGCAAGGAATATGCGATGCTGGAACTGCTCTCGCTTCGCAAGGGCACCACTTTGACCAAGGAAATGTTCCTCAATCACCTTTACGGCGGGATGGACGAACCCGAACTCAAGATCATCGACGTGTTCATCTGCAAGCTGCGCAAGAAGCTGAGCCTTGCTTGCGGCGGTGAAAACTACATCGAAACGGTATGGGGCCGCGGTTACGTGCTGCGCGATGATGAACAGGTGGTCGAAGCCGCGTAGTTTATTTTGCGAGGGCGTTTCCAGGCGCTCGGGTCCTTGCGGGCCGAAACAGCGCTTTTTCAATTTACAGGACGCCCGGGACTTGTGCTCCGGGCGTCCTGCATTTCAGCCCACTCTATTGAAGGTGGTGGTGACAATGTCCGGTATTCCGGCGGCTGCCCAGACGATCGTTTCGGTCATGGTCCGGCCATCTTTTGCGATCGTATAGACCCGTGTTGAGACGCGCATACCGTCCTTGGCCAGCGTCATCACCAGCGTATCGGGATCGGGACGGCGCAGCGATACGCTATCAACAAAGCCCATCGTGCCTGAAACCGGCACGGCCACGCCGTCAAGGGTGGCGGCAGACTGGGCATCCATCCGCGATCCGTCCGCCGCGACGATCTCGACTATGGTGTTCCAGCGCCCCTCCGGCCCCTCACTGAACGCGATGGTGACTGCGCGAGGACGCTCTTCGGCAGGGATGCTCTCAATATCAAGCGACCAGCGCCCGACCAGCGGCGATTGCCCGATGGGGGACACAGCGGCAGAGCGCGGGGTTGCGCCATGTTCCGAAGGGTTCGTGGCCGTTACCAGCAGCCCGGCTGCGACGAGAGGCAGAGCAATCAACATCATAATCGTTCCTTTCGACCAAAAGCCGCGACTGTGCGGCGGCCTTTCACGGCTCTCGGTGAAGGAAGCGGCCTCCGGCAGATCAATATTCTTGTCCCAGATTTTCTGGGCGTCGAGCAGGCGGGCAAGTTCCCGGCTGCTTCCGACACCGGTCTTGCGCCGTGCCTCGCGCAGGCGTTCGTTGATCGACGCTTCTGACCGATCCAGTCCGGCTGCAATCGACTTCACTGTATGCCCGGCCGCCAGCAGGCGCAGGACCTCAAGCTCTTTTTCGTTGAGCGCGGCGGGCTGAATGGCACGTGTTCCTATCGTCGGGGGCAGGGCTGACATGGCCCGTGCTCACCACAGGGCAATCGGAGCGTCCAGCACGATTTTTTTGGGGAATGGCCGCCAGCGCGCTGCCTTCCGGTTGACCCTCGTCGGGTCGGGTGCCAATTGCCCCGTCCATGACAGCGTTCAAGGAAGGCGATCCGACCACAATCGCACGGCTTTATGGCCGCAGCGTCGGCAAGAAATTGCGGACCCGGCAGCAGGGGCTGGTTGATAACCTGCTGCCGCAAATCGCCGTGCCTGCCGAAGGGCCGGTGACGAGCGAAATCCTGTTCGGCGACCAGCGCCCGCTGCATTTCGAGATCGGCTTTGGCGGGGGAGAGCATCTTGCTTACCGCGCCGACTTGCTACCCGATCACGGTTTCATCGGGGCCGAACCCTTCGTCAACGGCGTGGCGCAGGCGCTGACCCATATTGCCGATCAGCAGCTCCCGAACATCCGCCTGCATCTGGGCGATGCGCTCGATGTGCTGGCGCGGGTGCCCGATGGGGCGCTGAGCATGGTCTATCTACTCCACCCCGATCCCTGGCCCAAGGCCCGCCATGCCAAGCGGCGGATGATGAATGACGGGCCGGTAAAGCTGATCGCGCAGAAGATGAAACCGGGCGGCGAATTCCGGTTCGGCACCGATCACGACATCTATCTGCGCCACGCCCTGATGGTGATGCAGCGCCACACCGATCTGTTCGAATGGGTGGTGGAAAAGCCATCCGACTGGCAGGTGCGCCCGTCAGGCTGGCCCGAAACGCGGTATGAGCAAAAGGCTCGCACCGTGTACGGGCACGAGGTCTGGTATTTTCGCTGGAGGCGGATTTAGGGGCACCGCCGCCCTGAAGGCTTTGCGATGATCCCTACCGACGCGCGGGTGCGGATCGCACTCGATTACACGGATATGAGGAGGGCGTCCTTGTTGGCCTACCGCTTCGCTGCTTGAGGCCGGTCGCCAATGCGGTCGCTGTGCGACCGATTTCGCATCGTCAAGAATGCGAAGCTTGCTCAAACCCCCCTTGGCACCGCCACTTTCCGGCAGGTCATCGGCACCATGCGGCCCACTGTCCATGTTGCTTCGTCGCCCTTGCTCCAGAATTGGTGCGTCGCGCTCATGTATTTTGCGCCTGATGCGGATTTGTCGGCGGGGAGCGTGACGGGCTTGTCATTGTTCATCTGCACCATCACGCGGTCGCCCGAAAGACTATCAACCTTGAGCCGGATGCCGTCACCGCAATCATAATAGCTGCTCACCCCCGGCCCACCGACCGGCGCGCAGCCTGCGAGCGCAATGGTGCCTGCGAAGACTATAATCATTCCGGTTTTCATGCTGAACCCTCCCTGATTCCCGAAAGTCAGATTACCGCGAATCAGCGCAGGCTCAAGCCCCCGGTTTTGCACCCCGCCCATCCAGCCATTTCGCCGCCTTCACCCCGCCGGTAATCAGGAACGGCACCAGCACCAGCGATAGCACCACCTTGGCGATCACCTGCCCGATCAACAGGTTGGTGATCGGGAACAGCCCGTAAAATGCCAGCGTGATGAAGATCACCGAATCCACCGCCTGCGACAGCGCCGATGCGATTGCGCCGCGCACCATCAGATCAATCGTGCCGCCACTGTTGCGGCCTCTCAACCGGTCAAAGATCCAGATATTGAGCAGCAACGAGGTGATATAGGCCGCCGGCCCAGCCGCCCACACGCGCCACACGGTCGAATGCACCCGTTCAAACGCGGCCAGATCATCGGCGCGGCCCGCGACCATCTCGGTTGAAGCGGGCAGGCCCAGCACCAGTTGCATCAGCAGCGATGCAATCAACAGCGGCAGAAAACCCCACCACACGATCCGCTGCGCAAACTGGCGTCCGTATAATTGCGCCATCGTGCTGGATATCACCACCAGTAGCAGGAACGCGAAAATCCCGCTCTCCACCGCCAGATCGGTCGGCCACAACTGCACCTGCTTATATGCCAGCACCCCCGCCAGCACCGTCATCCCGCCATATAACAGCGTGAACACGAACAGGCCCAGCGGCATGTTTGCAAGGGGGCTGGCTGGCGCCGACGGAACAGCGGCTTGCGCTGCGGATGGGGTATCGTTCATCGCGTGATTGCTAGCCAGCGCGCGGGCAAAAGAAAAGCGGCGCGTGTGCGCCTGTCACCGGTCACGGCCCAGCCACCGCGCTGCGCGCTGTCATCCGGCTTGCAACTGGCGTCGCAAACTGCCACGCCCGCATGATTGCCTGCGGGGGCCAACCGGCGGACAACAGGGATCACGTCACTTAACTATTTTCAGACATTGCAAGGGGCACGTTGCTACCGTGAACGAGAGTATCACGCCGATCCTTCTGAGCCTTGCCGGGGTCATCGCTATTCTTGGTATTGCCTTTGCGTTGTCTTCAGGGCGGCGCAGGATCAACCTGCGCGTGGTTGGCGCGGCGTTTGCGTTGCAAGCGTTCACCGCGCTGATCGTGCTGCGCACCGATGTGGGTGTGGCCATCATCGGCGGGCTTTCCAGCGGCGTGATCGCGCTGCTCGATTTTTCCAAGGTGGGCATCACATCGGTGTTCGGGCCGATGGAAAACAACCCGTTCGCCAATACCTTTGTGATCGCCGCGCTGCCGGTGATCGTGTTCTTCGCGGCGATTGTTTCGATCCTCTACCACCTTGGCATCATGCAGCGGCTGGTGCGCTGGGTGGGCGGAGCGATTGGCTGGATCACCGGGATCAGCCGGGTCGAAGCGCTCGGCTCTGCCGCCAACATCTTTGTCGGCCAATCGGAAAGCCCGCTGGTGGTGCGCCCCTATCTTGCCGCGCTGCCCGCACCCGCGCTGTTCACCTTGATGACCGTGGGGATGGCGGGCGTCGCAGGCACGATTCTGGCCGCCTATGCCAGCTTCATCGGTGAAGATGCGGTGCCGTTCCTGCTGGCGGCGGCGTTCATGTCGGCACCGGGCGGGATCCTGATGGCCAAGATCATCATGCCCGATGATCCGGCGGCAATGGCTCCCGATCATGACAACACCGTCGGCCAGGCAGCCGTGGCGCGCGCGCGCGGCAAAGCCGGTTCGCTGGCCGAAGCGACCCGCGTGGTGATGTATGACGAAAACGGGCACGAGGTCGAACTGCCGCAGGCTCGGATCAGCTCGGTTGGCCCTGCGGCAATGGTCGAAAGCGGCAAGTCCGATGAAGTGATGGCTGCCGAAACCTTTGAAGAAGGCCATCGCCCCGCCAACATCATCGAAGCCGCCGCGCAAGGCACCCAGACCGGGGTGAAACTGGCGGTGGCGGTTGGCGCGATGGTGATGGTGTTTGTCGCGTTGGTGGCGTTGGCGAACGGTGCGCTCGCCGGGATTGGCGGCGGCATGGTGGGCTTTGCCGATCAGATCGGCGCGCCGTTCGCGCCTGCGACCGCCGAATGGCTGGCGAATATCAGCTTCCAGAAACTGCTGGGCTATCTGTTCGCACCCGTGATGTTCCTGATCGGCATTTCCGATTGGGATCAGGCGCAGATTGCGGGTGGATTGTTCGGCACCAAGATCGTGCTCAACGAATTTGTCGCCTTCATCGATCTCGGCGCGATGCAGGCGGGTGAATTGACCGCGCGCAGCCGGGCGATCATCACCTTTGCGCTGTGCGGTTTTGCCAATTTCTCCTCGATCGCGATCCAGATGGCAGTGACCGGCGGGCTGGCTCCGAACCAACGCCCGGTGATCGCGCGGCTGGGGCTGAAAGCGCTTGCGGCAGGCAGCCTCGCCAATCTGATGAGCGCGGCGCTGGCGGGACTGTTTTTGCCGCTGTAATTTGACACCTCTGACCCTCTTGGCAGCGGCGTGGGCGCGGGTGTAAGGCGGCTGTCATGATCAACATTGCTTCAGTCTCGCTCGCCCAGCCGCTCGATACCATCGCCGATGAGTTGGGGCGCAGTTTTGGCGAATATGGTTTTGCCGTGGTGCGCGATCACGGCATCCCGCAAGACCTGATCGATCAGGCCGAGGCCGTGTCCAAGGCGTTCTTTGCGCTGCCCGACCCGGTCAAGCGTGCCTACAAGATCGAAGGCGGCGGCGGCGCGCGCGGTTACACCCCGTTCGGCACCGAAAAGGCCAAGGACGCCGAGGTGTTCGACCTGAAGGAATTCTGGCACGTTGGCCGCACCCTGCCGCCGGGCCACCCGCTGGCTGAATTCATGGCACCCAATATCTGGCCGGACGAGGTCGAAGGCTTCCGCGAAACCATGAGCGCGCTGTTCGCCGCGTTCGAAGTGGCCGGCGCGCGCGTGCTCGAAGCTATTGCGCTGCATCTGGGCCGTCCGCGCGATTTCTTTGCGGACAGCATTGAAGACGGCAATTCGGTGATGCGGCTGCTGCATTATCCGCCGCTGGGCGAAGGCGCGCCCGAAGGTGCGATTCGCGCCGCTGCGCATGAAGACATCAACACCATCACCCTGCTGCTGGGGGCCGAGGAAGCCGGGCTCGAACTGCTCACCCGTCAGGGCGAATGGCACGCGGTTGATGTGCCGCCGGGCGCGCTGGTGATCAATGTTGGCGATATGCTGGAACGCCAGACCAACGGGCGGCTGCGTTCAACCACGCACCGGGTGGTCAATCCGCGCGGTGAAGCGGCGCGGCGGGCGCGGTTCTCGATGCCGTTTTTCCTGCATTTCCGGCCCGATTTCCTGATTGAACCACTGCCCGAATGCATTGATGCAGGCGCCGCGACTCCGCCGCCGGCACCGATCACCGCGCATGATTTCCTGATGCAGCGGCTGCGCGAGATCAATCTCGCCTGATTTTCGCCATTCGGGGCTGTAAACCGCCAATTGCAAAAACCCTGCGGGCGTTGCGGCGATGCAACACTCGCGCGCAGATATGGCGCAACTCCGAGAGTCTTCTGGTGTTCGGAAAAGCGCGCATTATGCAATCGGCGCATCGGGGAAGGGTGTTTCATCAAATTGTCACAGAACAGTCGTTTTTCCGCAAGCGTTCAGGGCTAGGGCGGCCCGCGTTACCGTAATTTTCCATTGTTTCAGGGGCTCCACACATGAAGCTTAAATATCTCCTCGCGGCCAGCATCGTCAGCCTCTCCGCAGCCGCTATCTTGCCTGCGCCGGTGATGGCGCAGCAGATCACCTCCAGTATCCAAGGCACGGTGCAAGACGATAGCGGCACGCCGATTTCCGGGGCGACGGTCATTGTAACCGATACGCGCACGGGTGCATCGCGCACCACCACAACCGATGCGGGTGGCAGATTTTCGGCAACCAACCTGATTGTCGGCGGTCCCTATACCGTCTCCGCCAATGCCGAGGGTTTCGAAGGCCAGACGATTTCTGACATCAATACCTCGTTGCAGGGCGCAACCGGGGTCAGCTTCTCGCTTGCGGTGGGGTCCGGCACCATCGTCGTATCCGGCACACGGGCCACGGTGACACAATTGGCGACCGGCCCTGGTTCAGCATTTTCGCTCGAAGTGCTCGAAAACTCCCCCAGTTTCAACCGCGATATCCGCGACATCATCCGGTTCGATCCGCGCGTCAGCCTGGACCGCGACGATGGTGGTTCGGGCGCAGACCGGATCAGTTGCCTTGGCGGCAATGATCGCGGCAATGCCTTTACGGTTGACGGGATCAGTCAGGGCGACATTTTCGGCCTCAACGATACCGGTTTCAGCTCGCGCAGTTCGACCCCGATCCCGTTTGACGCAGTGCGTGAAACGCAGGTTCAATTTGCGCCGTTCGATGTCGATTACGGCAATTTCACCGGCTGCGCGATCAATGTGGTGACCAAATCGGGCAGCAATGATTACCATTTCGGCGGGTTTTTCGAATATTCGGACAATGGCCTGCGCGGCAACAAGGTTGTAGCTGACGGCGAAATCCGCAATGTCGCCCCGATCGAGGCAGACAAGCGCTGGGGTGTCTATCTTGGCGGCCCGGTGATCAAGGACCGTCTGTTCCTGTTTGGCGCCTATGAACATCAGGAAGCCGGCCAATCGCAGGATGATGGCCCGACGGGGGCCAATTTCCCGAACGAGCAGGTCGGTATTTCTGTCGATCAGTTCAACGAAGTTCGTGAGGTTCTCAATCGCGTTTACGGCATTGATACCGGTGATCTGGTGACCAGCCGTCCGTTCACCAACAACCGCTATTTCCTGCGCGGCGATCTCCAGATCAACGATGATCACCGTCTGGAAACGACCTATCAGCGGCTCGAAGAAGGCTCCACGCTGGCGGATGACCTGTTCACCGGCAACAGCCCGCAGGCTGTGGGCCAAAACACTTTCCGCATCAGTGGCACCAAATCGAACTATTATTCGGGCCGCCTGTTTTCGCAATGGTCCGACAATCTTTCGTCCGAAATCCGCTATTCGCGTTCAGAAGTGCGCGATCTGCAGGATCCGATCGGCGGCGGCGAAGCGCAGTCGGACAATCCGATCCCGCGCATCATCGTCGGCATCGATAACCCGACCGGAATTGACGGCACCGTAATGGCTGGGCCGGGCAATTCGCGTTCAGCCAACGATCTGCGGACCAATGTTGATCAGTTCCGCGCTGCGTTAAAGCTGGATGCGGGCGCGCATCATTTCAAAGTCGGGGTTGAATACAACCGTGTATCGCTGTTCAACCTGTTCGTGCAGAACGCGACCGGTACCTTGGTGTTCCGCAACATTGCCGATCTGGAAGCTGGCCTGCTGTCACCCGGCACTGGTAACAACCTGACCAACACCATACCCGCCAACGTCATCAGTGGGGCGACCGAAGGGGCGTTCGGCAATTTCTCCTCGACCGGCAATGTCGTCGATGCGGCGGCCGATTTCAATCGCACGATCTATTCGGCGTTTGCGCAGGACGAATGGGAAATCAGTGACCAGCTCAATGCCGTTATTGGCGTCAGGGTTGACTGGTTTGATGGCGGCGCGCCCGCGATCAACCCGAATTTCGTTGCCCGTTACGGTTTTGGCAACAACACCGGTTTCAGCGCTCTCGATCCGATTGTGATGCCGCGTCTGGCGCTGACATACGATATGAATGATTTCGCGGTGTTTTCCGGTGCGCAGCTGCGCGGCGGCGTTGGCGTGTTTTCCGGCGGTGACCCGCTAGTGTGGTTCGGCAATGCCTTCCAGAATGATGGCCGCGGCTTTGCCACCGGCACAACGCAGGATGCGCCGTGTCCGGCAGGGCAGATCGATGTGGTGGTTGGCGGCCAGTTCACCGGCCTGCCCAGCTGTTTTGTGGATGCGGCGGTCAATCGTTCGGCTGCGGGCCTTGGCGATACCCAATCGATTAGCCCGGATATCAAACTGCCCAGCGTGATCCGCGCCAATCTGGGCTTCACTTCCGGTCTCGATTTCGCCGACAGCGGATTTTTCAGCGGCTGGAATCTGACGCTCGATTACATTTACAGCCATATGCGCAATCCTTTTACGCTGGTCGACCTGTCGCAAACGCCTGATCCGTCACGCGGGCTGGGCGGCTTTACAATTGACGGCCGCCCAATCTTCCGGGCGATCGATCCGTTGGCTAACAATTGCGACGCCGAACTGGTCGGTCTCGACCCCGGCCCGGTTTTCTCGGGTGTCACTGCGGCGTGTTTTGCCACCAGCCGCGATGATGAATTGATGCTGACCAATGCGGGCAGCACCAACAGCCAGATTGCCTCCTTCATTCTGGACAAGCGGTTCAATGGCGGGCTGTTTACCGAAGGCGGTTCGGTTGATTTCAACCTCGGTTATGCCTGGACCCATGCGCGGGATCGGCGCAATATGTTCAGCTCCACCGCTGGTTCGAACTTCGACCTGACGGCGGCGTTTGACCGGCAGAACCCCGATCCCTCGCGCGGATTCTTCGGATCGCGCCACAACATCACCTCGCGGTTGTCGTTCAAGGAAGAATTCTTCAGCGATCTGGCGAGCCGCCTGTCGATTTCCTTCATCGCACGCTCGGGCCGGCCCTTCAGCCTGACCTTCACCGGCGGCGGCGTGTTCAACGACAGCGCTTCGGGCAATGACAATGCGCTGGTCTATCTGCCAACAGGGGTGAACGATCCGAACATTGCGCCTACGTCGAATGCGGCTGCGGTGCAGGGCCTGGTCGATTTTGCCAATGGTCTGGGCTGCGCCAAGGCGCACATCGGCAGCTCGATCCCTCGCAATACCTGCACCAACGACTGGTATTACGATATGGATCTGTCGCTGTCGCAGGAACTGCCGGGGCCGGGCCGCCTGTTCGGTCATGATGATAAGATCAAGCTGTTCGCTACGGTCGACAATTTCCTCAATCTGCTGGACAGCAGCTGGAACGTGCAGCGGCGGCGCAATTTTGCCGGATTGCAGGATATTGCCAATATCTCCGGGATCGATGCGCAGGGCCGCTACATCATTTCCGGCTTTGCGGGGGAAGATGCCTTCAATAACGACAATAACGTCAATATCAGCTCGTCGGTCTGGCGGATCAAAGTTGGCGTCAGCTACGATTTCTGACCCCCGGGTTGGCTTTGAAAACGCGGCGGCGGCACCCATGGGTGCCGCCGTTTGCATTTCCCGCTTGTTTACGCGGCTACCGACTGCAAGATTTGCGCTCGCAGAGGGGCCGGTCTTGGAAGACAAACCGCGATTCCTGGCCAGCGGGGGTAGGCTTCGACCCTAATTGCTGCTGCCGCCCGCCCGCTGGGTATCAGCGCTGTTCACTCCATCGGCCAGCGCCAGCAGATCCTGCGCCAAAGCTTCGCACCGCGCCGCACCTTCGCCCCGTTTGAGCGCGCGTTCGAGCGCCGCCGCGCATTGGCCCAGCTCCGGCTCATCGAACAGCGCGGCGGTTCCGGCCAGCTTGTGCGCCAGTGCGGCGATCTGATCACGGCGGGCGCTGGGGGTGGTTGCAGGCTGCGTGAATAGGCCATCGGTCAGACCGGCGCGCACTGCGTCTGCGGCTTCGCTCCGCCGCGTCTGCCAGCGCGTGATAAGCTGCGGTGAGTGCGCCAGTAAGGACGCGCGCGCCGCCGGGGTCGTTGTGGTGCCCGGATCGCCCGATTCGACGATCCGGGTGGGCAGCCAGCGTTGCAATGTCCGCGCCAGCTGCGCGAAGGCCACCGGCTTGGCCAGATGCGCCTGCATCCCCGCAGCCCGCGCGGCGGTGATATCTTCGGGGAAGGCATTGGCAGTCAGCGCGATGATCGGCAGCAGCCCCGGCCCGATCCCTTCGCCCCGGATCGCGCGGGTGGCGGCATAGCCATCGCAATCGGGCATCTGCACATCCATCAGCACCAGATCATAGGGCCGCCCGCGCATGATCGAATCGATCACCATCGCGATGGCTTCGTTCCCGTCATGCGCAACCGCCACATCCTGACCGCAGCGTTCCAGCATTTCAGTCATCAGCAGGCGATTGATGTCGTGATCCTCGACCAGCAGGATGCGCGTGGCGAGCGGCAGGTCGGCGGGCTTCACCGGTTCGGCCGGCTCGTCCCGGGTGGGGGACTGCACCAGCGTCGCGGGCAGGATCAGGGTGAAACGCGATCCTTCACCGGGGCGGCTTTCAACCTCGATCCGGCCGCCTAGCAGGGTGGCAAGATGGCGGCTGATCGACAAGCCAAGCCCGGTGCCGCCAAAGCGCCGCGCGGTATCGGCCTCGCCCTGCGTGAAGGGGTGGAAAATCGCTTCGAGGCGATCCGGGCTGATGCCGATCCCGCTATCGGCGATCACCACCTGCACCTCATCCGGGGTGATCTTGCAACTGACCCGGATATGCCCCGCTTCGGTGAACTTCACCGCATTGCCGATCAGGTTGAGCACGATCTGGCGCAATCGCAGCCCGTCAGTCATGATCCACGGGCGCTGCGTGGCTTCGGCGCAATTGTTAGTAGCCCATGCAAAATCGAGCGTCAGGCCCTTGTTTTCGGCAGTGTGCCGGTGCAGCGCCGCGCATTCGGCCAGGCTGTCGTGCAGGTTCACCGGGGCGCGATCAATCGTGAACTGGCCGCTTTCGATCTTGGACAGGTCGAGCACGTCGTTGAGCAGCGTCATCATCGACCGGCCCGATTGCACGATCAATTCGGCAAAGCGGCGCTGATCATCAGCCAGATCGCCCTGCAACATCAATTCGGCAAAGCCGAGCACGCCGTTCATCGGGGTGCGGATTTCATGGCTCATATTGGCGAGGAACGCGGATTTGGCCTGCGTCGCATTTTCGGCATGGCGCCGCGCGCGGGTGAGAAGCAGTTCAAGCTCAACCCGCTCGGTGACATCGCGGGCCGCCACGACCACGCCTTCGCGCGCGCCGGTCTGGGGGTTGCGCACCACCGCGCAGTTGGCCTCGAGAAACACCGCAGTGCCATCTGGACTATCGTAAAACCGGCGATAGGTGACGCGTTCGGTTTCGCTGATCCCGCCGAGCAGGCGGCCCAGCGCCTGCATCGTCCGGTCGCGCGCATCGGGGTGCAGGCGCGCAGTTACCGGATTGCCGACAAAGGTTTCAGGCGACACCCCCATCACCGCGCTGACCGAGGGCGAGGCATAGGTGCACACACCGTCCATATCGTAACGCAGGATCGCATCGGTGATATTGTCGGTGAGCAGGTCGATCTGCCGCTTGCCCGCTTCGAGCGCGGCGGTCATCCGGTCACGGCCGGCAAGGATCGCGGCCACTGGCAGGCCGGTCAGGAAATTTGCCGCGATGAAAGCCTGCAGCAGATGCAGTTCGGTCATGCCCCCGGTGCCGCCGGCAGCGGCAATCGGGCCGAGCCCGGCCCACGTCATGGCCCCCGCCACCACCGCAACTGCGCCAACATGCAGCGCGCTGCCAAGGCTGCCCAGCCGGAACGCGTGCATCAGCGTGATCGGCTGGATCAGGAACATCAGCGGGTAATAGGTCTGTCTGAAAACCAGAAATGTGCAAACCATCCCGCCGATCAACAAGGCGAGGCTTTCCGCCGGATGCGCCGGCGTTGCAGTCCGTCGGCCCTTGACCCGGTCGAACAGCAACAAGGCTGTCGGCACGATCAGCACCATCGCCATGCTGTTGGTAAGGAACCAACTGGTCGCCCCGCGAAGTATCGCGTCAAGGCCGCTGCCCATCACCGGCACTGTTATCAGCGCGGAAAGCGCGGGGCCGATCAACCCGCCCGCCCAGACGAACCGTGCAAGGTCTGGTAGATGGTTCATGTCCGATTGCCCGCGCACCACCCACCGGGTGAGCACGAGAACGGCAATGATCTCCACCACATTGGCCAGTGCGAACACCAGTGCGACATGATCGGGCAGCTGGACAAGGGCGTTGGCGGAGAGCCCCGCAGCGAAGGTGGCCAGCAGGAACGGGACTTCATTGCGAAGCTGCGCGCGCAGCAGGAACGCCGCCGCGCAGGCATTGGGCAGCCACACCGGGCTGATATGCGTCTCAGGGCGCGCAATGAGCAGGCTGAGCCAAGCGAGCGCCAGATAGGCCGCCCCGCCGATTATCGCCGCCAGCAGACTCGCCCGGTCAAGATTGCCCATCGCGATCCTTGCGCGGCCGATGACACCTGGCCCTGAGGCGTGAGGAGAGGCATCGGAATGCACAGGGCCAGCAACTTGGCCCGAACCCGCCGCCCCCACATCGCCATGAGCAGGCGCAGCTTGCCCACCGCCGGTTGCGCCCGTTTCAGAGCCGACGGAGTCAATTTTGGCGCCAAGGATGGCATCCAAGGCGCCTTCTTCATGATCCAGTGCGCGCTCGATCCTGCGCTCCATCGCAAAATAATGCTGTTCTGATATAGAATCACTTGAAAGCTTGCGGACGCAACCTCGTCCAGAATGGAGCAATCGCGGAGCGGGTTATGTCGATGGGGAATGCGAGAGGCTTTCGCGCGCAGCGCAAGCGGCTCAGCTGGCCGCTGATCGCGGGGATCGTGGTGTTGCACCTCGCCGCGCTGTACGGTCTTGCCCGCGCTCTGGCCCCGGATTTCACCGCCTCGGTTGAACGCGGGGTGGTGTCGGCCTTTACGGTCACGATCACCGCGCCGCCGGATCCGCCGCCGCCTGAAAATCAACCTGAACCCGATGAAGGTGCGCAAGGTGCGCCGGGGCGTGAAGCGGTGGCCAAGCCGGTGATCAGCCAGCCGCCCAAGGTCAGGCTGAAACAGGATGACCCCTTGCCGCGCGCATCATCAACCGGCACGGCCAGCCAATCGGGCGCGGCTGATGCGGGCGCTGGCACCGGGGCGGCGGGAACGGGACTGGGCACGGGCAGCGGCAATCGCGGCAGCGGGCGCGGCGGGATTGCCGTGACCAAGCCGGTGCACATTTCCGGCAGTATCGACAATGCGCGCGATTTTCCGGTGCCGCCCGGCGGGCGCGCTGCGCGGCGCGGGACGCAGGTGATCGTGCGCGTGATCGTTGGCACCGATGGGCGCGCGCGCAATTGCAGCATCTATCGCCCCAGTCCTGACCATCAGGCCGATCGGATTACCTGCCAGCTGGTTGAAACGCGGCTTGGCTTTCGTCCGGCGACCGATGGCGAAGGAAACCCGGTGGCCGCGCCGTTCTACTGGCGTCAACAGTGGTTCTGATTGCGGCAATGCGGTCTGAACTCCGGACAGACGGCGGCGTTCATGCTGGTGTCATGAATGCGATTGATATAGCGCGCCTATCCAGCAAAAAAGGCAGATGAAGTGACAGCAATTCATCCGGTTATCCTGTGCGGCGGCAGCGGCACGCGGCTGTGGCCGGTCAGCCGCAAGGCGGTGCCCAAACCGTTGTTGCCGCTGGTGAGCGATGAGACATTGTTCGAACAGGCGGTGCGGCGGGTGGCCGGCGATACTCGCTTTGCCGCGCCGCTGGTGGTGGCTGGCGCGGCCCATGCCGATCTGATCACCGCGCAATTGGGCGATACCCCCGGCGCGCGGCTGGTGATTGAACCCTCGGCGCGCAACACCGCGCCCGCAATTGCGCTGGCCGCTACGCTGCTGCCCGCCGATGCCGTGATGCTGGTCTGCCCGAGCGATCATCACATTGCCGACGCTGCGGCGTTTCGCGCGGCTGCGCTGGCTGCGGCTGAACTGGCGCGGCAAGATTACCTAGTGACGTTCGGCATCGCGCCTGATCGGCCCGAAACCGGCTACGGCTATCTGCAACGCGGCGAGCCGCTGGCGGGCGGTTTCACAGTGGCGCGGTTTGTCGAAAAGCCCGATCTCGTGCGCGCGCAGCAATACTGTGCCAGCGGGGATTACAGCTGGAACGGCGGAATCTTTGCGTTTCGCGCCGGGCATTTGCTGGCGGAGCTTGCCGCGCACCGCCCGGATATGGCGCGGTTGGTGGCAGAGGCGGTGGCAGGCGGGCATCAGGACGGCGCGCGCTTCTACCCCGCGCCCGCGCCATTTGCCGCGATTGACGGGGATTCGATCGACTATGCGGTGATGGAATACACCGCGCGCGCGGCGATGGTTCCCGCGCGCATGGGCTGGTCGGACATCGGCAATTGGGCCGCGCTGGCCGATGCCTTGGCGGGAGAGGCCGATGCGGCGGGCAATGTTGCCAAGGGCGGCGTGGTTGACCTCGACCATTGCCGGGGCGTGCTCGCCATTACCGACGGTCCGCGCATTTCGGCGGTGGGGCTGGAGGATGTGTGCATCATCGTATCGGGCGACGAAGTGCTGGTGACGACGCGCGACGGGGCGCAGCGCGTCGGCAAGCTGCCGGGGGCGGTGAACCAGTGAGCGCAGCACGCCAGCTTCCCACACGGATGGTCGCCAAGGTGTGGGGCCGCGATACCCTGCCCGCGCCCTTCATTGCGCCGCCGGGGGAACAGATTGGCGAAATCTGGTTCGAACCGCCGCCAGAACTGCCGCAGGTGCTGGTCAAATACCTGTTCACCTCGGAAAAGCTATCGGTGCAGGTGCACCCCTCCGATGCCACCGCGCTGGCGGGGGAGGCGGGCAAGGAAGAATGCTGGCTGGTGCTGGATGCCGAGCCTGATGCGGAGCTCGCCATCGGGTTTGAGCGCGCGGTGACGTCCGAAGAAATCGCCGCTGCGGCGCGCGATGGCACGATTGAAAGCTTGCTCACCTGGCACGCCGCGCGCGCCGGTGATCTGTTCTACCTGCCCGCTGGCACCGTCCACGCGATTGGGCCGGGGCTGTCGCTGGTCGAAGTGCAGCAGGCCAGCGAGACGACGTTTCGCCTGTATGATTATGGCCGCCCGCGCGAACTGCATCTGGATCGTGCGCTGGCGGTGGCGGATGGCGGGCCTTACGCCGCGCAGCACCGCCGCAGCATCGCCGATGGGCAGGTGCTGGTCGATGGGCCGCATTTCCGGCTCGACCGGGTGGCAGGCGCGCCCGATGCGGCGACCCATGCCGCCTATCCCGGTGGGCTGCTGGCGTTGCCGCTGGCGGGCGAGGTTGCATCGCGCGATGGTTTGGCGCGGGCTGGGGCGGGCGAATGCCTTTATGCGCCCAGCCTCGATGCGCTCGATTTCACGCGCGCCGGGGTAACGCTGCTGGTGCGAGCAGCCTGACGCCGCACACGCTTTACGGCGTGAGCAGCCGCCCCGCCTCTTTCTTCACCGCATATTCGATCGACCCGCGCATCATCCCCAGCATCGCGGGCAGTTGCATTTCGATCACAACCTCATTGTCGCGCACATCGACCCCGCCGGGGATCGTATAGCCCATCACCTCGGCGGTTATCGCCATGCGGTCTTCGCTGGGCCAATCGGTCGTTATCTTGGCGATGCCTGCGGGAAAGAACCCTGCGATTTCATCGACATGGGCGTGCATCCGGCGGCGCACTTCGTCTTTGGTGAGATCATGGGGCAGGGTGACGCGCATCGCTCAATGTTCCTGCTCTTTGGCCTGCTTGACCGAGAAATCGGGCAGCGGCACGCCGGTATCGGGCGAGCGCATATCTTCCAGCGCATCGGCCCCGCCGTAACGATATTCAAGATAGCGGCTCTTGATCGCCAGATCGTCCAATGCGCCTTCGGCCAGCCGCCGGGTGACGCGGTCGACCTCACCCGACAGTTTCGACAGGCTTTCTGTGAGGCGTTTATCGGCGGTCTTGCCCGCGTGCTGTTCCCCGCGAAGGTGGGCCGGAATCTTGCGGTAATTGTCGATCGTTTCGGGGATATATTCGCCCACCAATTCGCGCACTTCAGCCATCGCCGGGTGAGCGCCGTCAAGCGTGCGCAGTTGCAGGCCAAGCGCATCGAGCTGCACGCCCAATTGATCGACGATGGTCTGCGCGGGCGGGGGCAGAGCGGGCCGCTGCGCCTCCAGCCACAATTCGGTGCGCGCGACCATCTGCTGCGGATTGCCGAGGGTGAGTTCGGCGCGTTTGGGCACTTTGACCTTCGGGAACACGCCGAACACGCCGATCGCAACGACAGTGGCGACCACCATGGCCATGAAGCCCCAGAACAGCAGCGGGCCGACCACCGCGCTGAAAATCCCCGCGCCGATCCAGATCGCCACCACCGCCAGCGCGATGTTGCGAACGCGCTTCAGGAGGGCCTTCATCTTCACTTCCGCCGAACCCTTGCCGATGCTGCCGCGCGGCGCCGGGCGGTGCGTTCCGCCCTCGCGCTGCACGGCGAGGCTGGTTTTCGCCTCGCGCAGGATACGGTCAGAATCGCGGGTGCTGTCGACCATCATTTATCCAGTGCGAGCAGCGACGGCGTTTGCGAGGCGACCTTGGACTGCGCCTGGGCCTGCCCTTCCGCGCGGGCGATGTAGCCTTTGGACTTTTCGACCTCGGCGGTCAGCGTGGTGACGGTCTGCTTCATCGAATCGAGCGCGCGCAGCTTGAACGTGTCGACCTCGTCCATCGTGTCATAGATGTTCTGGAACGCGCGTTGCAGCGTTTCCAGCGGGATGGTGCTGGACGCTGCCTGTTCGTGGATTTGCGCGGTCTGTTCGCGCAGCAACGTGCTGGTCGAATCGATGATGTCGCTGGTGGTTTTGTTGAGCGCGGTGATCTGACCGAGGACCAGCCGTTGGTTGGTCATCGCCTGCGCCACCGTCACCGCAGTGCGCAGCGCGCCCACCGTGGTCGTAGACGCGCGGTCGACGCCCTTGACCAGTTCAACGTTGTTTTTCTTGACCAGATCAAGCGCGAGATAGCCCTGCACGCTCACCGCCATCTGGGTCAGCAAATCCTGCGTGCGCTGGCGGACATAGAACAGCGCCGATTCGCGCAGCGCCTTGGCCTTGGCCGGATCAGAGCTGTCGAGTTCGAGCGCCTTGGCCTCCAACCGCGCATCGAGCGTCTTGGCGATGTGGATCATCTGTTCCAGCTCGCCCATCGCTGCCCACAGCTTCTGGCGCTCGGTGTCGATCGCGGCATTATCGAGGTGCAGTTCCTTCTTGCCGCTATCCAGCCGTTGAAGGATCGAGGAAATATGACCCTGCGCCGAGGTGTAGCTGTCAAAATAATTCTTCAGCTTGTTGCCGAACGGGATGATGCCGAGCAGTTTGCGCGGGCCGGATAGCTTGCCCTTGCGGCCCGGATCAAGGTCTTCGACCGTGCGGCGCAGTTCGGCCAAGTCCTTGCCGACATTGCCATCTGCATCCATCGCCCGCACAGGACGATCAAGAAACCGGTTCGACATGGCGGCGGCGGCACGGATCTGTTCCTGCCCCATGCGGGTGATCTGATCGACCTTTTCGCCAAACGCAGGCGAATTGGCGTCAACCGACACCAGTTCGTTGACGAAGGCATCGACCTTGGTGTCGAGCTTGCTTTTCTCTTCTGTGCTGACCGGCACCAGCCCAGCGGCCTGTTCGGGCGCGACCTGCGGCACCGGATCGGGCGGGGTGAGCGAGAATTCCGTTGCGTCTAACGTCGCCGTCTTGGTTTCGGTGCTCATGCCAATATCTACTCCATCAAACGCGCGTCGCCGGGCGCGGGCTCATGCCCCACTGTATTAGTGATCTAAAACACACCTTTCAAGCGCGCGTGTATGGTAAGCCTGAAAGGGGGCTTGCGTCCATCATGCCATGCGTTTGCGCGGTCTTTGCTTGGCAATTTCCCCGATGGCGGGCTATCGCGCGCAATATGATGCTTTTGCCAGAGGCCTTCTGATGAACGACACCGCCGGTTCTGCCGCTTTGCCTGTGGCTGAAGCCAAGGCTGATTCTGCCACCACTCCGTCGGCACCTACGCCCACAAACTTAGCCGCAGTGCTGGCCAGCTTGCTGGACGGGGTGCGGGAATGGTGGACGGTGCATGTCATCGGCCAGATCGATCAGGCCGAGGTGATCGTGCGGCGGCGCGAGGATTGCGCGCTGTCCGAAAGATACCTGTTCATGACCGCGATGAGCGGTGGGATCGCGGTGCTCGGACTGCTGCTGTCATCGCCTGCAGTGGTGATCGGGGCGATGTTGCTGTCGCCTTTGATGGGGCCGATCATGGGGCTGGGCTTTGCACTGGCAATCGGCGATTGGGACTGGCTGAAACAATCGGGGCGCACCCTGCTGATCGGCAGCGCGCTGGCAGTGCTGCTGTGTGCGGCGTTGGTGTTTTTCTCCCCGATCCAGACAATCACCAGCGAAATCGCGGCGCGCACGCGGCCCAACCTGTTCGATCTGTTCGTGGCGCTGTTTTCGGCGCTCGCTGGGGCTTATGCGATGATCCGCGGGCGCGAAGGCACGATTGTCGGCGTGGCCATCGCCACCGCGTTGATGCCGCCGCTGGCGGTGGTCGGCTTTGGCCTTGCGACCTTCAACTGGACGGTGTTTTCAGGTTCCCTACTGTTGTTCGTCACCAACTTCCTGACAATTGCGCTGACGGCCTTCGCGATGGCTAAATTGTATGGTTTTCGTACCTCATTAAGCGCGCGCAACACCATCTTTCAGAACATCGCCTTGATCACGGTGTTCGTGGCGCTGGCGGTGCCGCTTGCTTTCTCGCTCCAGCAGATCGCGTGGGAAACCAATGCCCAGCGGATTGCGCGCGATGCCATAACCGAAAGGTTTGCCCGGCCAGCACAGCTTGACGCGCTGGAGATCAATTTTTCCGCCAAACCGGTTGCGGTGAGCGCGATCATGTTCACCCCGGTCATCCGCCCCGATGCTGAAACCGAAATCGCCCGCGCGCTGGAAACCCGGTTGGGCAGGCCGGTCGAACTGACACTGACCCAGACCCAGACCGAAACCGGTGCGGGCGCGGCCCAGCGCGCGCAGCTATCGGCGACGCGCGAACGCGAAGCCGCCGCCGCCTCGGCGCGGGTGCAGGCGCTCACGACCCGGTTGTCGCTGGCGGCAGGTGTGCCCGAAACAGACGTGCTGATCGACCGCAACCGCCGCCGCGCGCTGGTGCGGGCCAAGCGGCTCGATAGTGCCGGCCTTGCGGCCTATCGCACACTGGAGGCGCGGATTGCCGCGACCGAGCCGGAGTGGACCATCGAGCTGATCCCGCCTTCGGGCGCATTGCCAGCGGCGATTGCTTTTGGGGATGACGGGCCAAGCGCTGAGGGGGCGAGGGCGCTCGCGGTGATCGGCTGGGCTGCCAAGCGACTGGATCGCGCCGTGGTGCTGACCGGCGATTCGGAGCAGGGCGAACAGGCCGCCAAAAGCTTGCGCGAAAATGGGGTGCAAGTCCGGCTGCGTTCTGCCGCAGGCCCATTGCGGGCCAGCTGGGTTGAGGATGCCGAGTAGAGCCTTACGCCGCCAGCTGAATCGGCACGATTTCGCCGGCGAGATACAGTTTCTTGGCCTTGGCGCGCGATAGCTTGCCCGAAGACGTGCGCGGCAGGGTGCGCGGCGGGACGAGTTCGACGATGCAGCTCATGCCCGTCACCGAACGCACCTTGTCGGCGATCTGTTCGCGCAGTCTGATCCGTTCGATCGGATCAGCCACCCGGCAGTGCACCAACACGGCAGGGGCTTCCTCGCCGTTTTCCATCTCGATCGAAAAGGCCGCGATGTCACCGTGGTTGAAGCCGGGCAGCTGTTCTACTGCCCATTCGATATCCTGCGGCCAGTGGTTCTTGCCGTTGATGATGATCATGTCCTTCGCCCGGCCGACGATGAACAGATAGCCATTGGCGGTGTAGCCCATGTCCCCGGTGTCCAGCCAACCGTCGACCAGGCAATCCGCAGTCGCTTCTTCATTGCGGAAATAGGAATGCATCACGCTTGGGCCGCGGCACCACACCTTGCCGATCTGGTGATCGCTGCGGCTGTGGCCGTCCTCACCCCGGATTGCCACTTCCATATCGGGCAGCGGTTTGCCGCAATTGACGATTGCGCGGTAGCGGGCCGGGCGCGAAATATCGCGCGGGGTGCCCGACAGGCGTTCTTCTTCGACCAATTCGACGCGGATGCCTTCGCCCGGCGGCATGACCGTTACCGCCAGCACGGCTTCGGCCAGGCCATAGGACGGGGTGAAGGCCGAAGCCTTGAAACCAGCGCCGGCGAAGGCGTTGACGAAGCTTTGCATCACATCCGGACGGATCATGTCAGCGCCATTGCCCGCCACGCGCCAGCGCGACAGGTCGAACCGTTCCGCGACGTTCGACTGGCTGGATATGCGGCGGGCACAAATGTCGTAACCGAAGGTCGGCGAATAGGACAAGGTGTTGCCCGGATTGCGGCTGATCATGTCGAGCCACGCCAGCGGACGGCGGGCAAAGGCATCGGGTTTCAAATAATCGGCCGAAACCTGATTGGCGATCAGCGACAGGAAGCACCCCACCAGCCCCATGTCGTGATACCACGGCAGCCAGCTGACGCAGCGATCATTGCCGCCCAGATTCATCATCTCGGCATGGCCATACAGATTGTGCAGCAACGCCTTGTGGGTGACTGCCACCCCGGTCGGGAACCGGGTCGAGCCGGAGGAGTATTGCAGGTAGCAGATATCGTCCGGGCTGGCTTCGGGCATGATGCAATCGGGCGCGGGGCGCTGACTGAAATCCTGCCAGCTGGTCGATTCGCAGCCCTGCCGCGCAGCGGCAGCAGCGGCCATTTCACCGATTTCTTCGGGATAGAGCAGGATCTTGGGATCCGCGCTTTGCAGCTGGATCGCGAGCTGATCGATATAGCTTTCCTTGCCGCCGAAGGTGGTCGGCAGCGGCAATGGCACCGGCCATGCTCCGGCATAGATGCAGGCGCAGAACAGCGCGGCAAAATCCGCCCCGGTTTCGGCGATCAAGGCGACCCGGTCCTGCTTGCCAATCCCCGCCGCGATCAGGCGGCGCGCCATCACCAGCGCATCATCGCGCATTTCGGCATAGGGGTAAACGCGATCCAATTCGCCGCGCATATCGTGAAAATTAAGCCCCTTGCGGCTTTGTGCGGCATAGTCGATCGCATCATTGAAGGTTGCAAACTGCGCACGGATTCGCGGCAGGTCGCAATCATTCGGCGTCGGCGTTAATACGGCGTCGGTCATATTTCTCAGCGATACCCGTAAGTTGCGGCGCTTTTCATGGCGTTCTCCCGCTCGCGCTCTAGCGTAACCCCCGTGAGCCAGTCATAGTCAGGCTCGCTCCAATGCTATCGCATTTAATCTGGAAGGTGGCACGAATAAGGCGAAATGGTTTCACGTAAAGCGAATTCGTCATCGCCCGGTCGTGATACCGGGGAGGATTCCGGGCGGAAATACCCGGAAAGGAAGCGGCCAAAGCCGCCGCTGGACGAACGTGCGTTGCGCGATCTTGCGCTGCATTACGCCGCCCGGTTTGCCACCACCGGGGCGCGGCTGGAAGGATACCTCGCGCGCAAATTGAAGGAGCGCGGGGTGGCTGAGGATGCCGATGGGCGAAGCGCGCAGATCGATATTCCGGCGCTCGTCGCCCGGCTGGTGGAACTCGGCTATGTCGATGATGATGCCTATGCCCGGATGCGCGCACGCGATCTGGGCGCGCGCGGTTACGGCGGACGGCGGATCGAACAGACCTTGTGGGCGGCCGGCGTGGATGAGACGATTCGCCAATCCCACGCACCGGGCGAGGCCGCCAGCTGCCGCGCTGCTGCGCTGATGGCACAGAAAAAGCGGCTTGGCCCATGGGGCGTAACGGGCGCGGCAGGCGATGATCCGCTGGCGCGGCGCAAGGCGCATGAAAAAGCCGTTGCAGCAATGCTGCGCGCAGGCCACCAGTATGATCACGTGAAATACATTCTCGGCGCGAACAGCGTCGGAGATATCGAACAATGGCTGGACGAAGCAGCCGACGAAGAACAGGCGGACGGATCATGGTAAAGCAATGGCTGGCAGCTGGAATGGCGACATTGGCGATGTCGGGCGCGGCGTTGGCGGCGTGTTCGCCGGGCGAAGGCGCCACCGCGCGGGCGCAAGCATCCGCATCCGCATCCGCAGTCAGCGCAGAGGTTGCCCGTCACCCGGTTTCGGGGCTGGAGGTGATCGATCTGGTGGTGGAGCGCGGCGACAAGCGCCTGCCGTTCAAGGTTGAACTGGCCGCCAACCCGCAGGCGCAGGCCAAGGGGCTGATGTTCCGCACAGCGCTGGGCGATAATGAAGGGATGCTGTTTCCCTCAGCCGCGCCCGAACCGAGCAGTTTCTGGATGAAGAACACCCCGCTGTCGCTCGACATCATCTTTGTCGGTGCCGACGGGCGGATCAGCAATATCGCCGCCAACACCGTGCCCTATTCGCTCGATTCGGTGACGTCTTCGGGCTTTGCGATTGCGGTGCTGGAACTGCGCGCGGGCCGCGCGGCGGAACTGGGGATCGTGCCGGGGGATCGGGTGATGTGGGAAATGGAGGATTAAATCCCTCGCCCGCTGGAAGCGCTGAAACGGCCTGCCAAAGGACAGGCCGCAAGGCCGACCGGCCGCCCGCAGCGCCGCAGGCGCGAGGATATCGCACCCGCGGAGGCGGGTGCACAAACCAAAGACTCGCGCCCACACTGACGATCGCATCTTGGCGCTGTGATCCAATTCGGCTAGGCGCGCGGATATGGGAATCCTTGGAAAGATATTCACCTGGTGGGACGGCGCGACGCTGGGCACCCACCTTTGGGCCAGCCGCGCTGGCGGCGAGCATGTCGGCACCGATGGGGCGGGCAACAAATATTACCGCGCGCAGCCCAAAGCGAACGGCCCGGCGGACGGATCATACACCAGCCGCGAAAAACGCTGGGTGATCTATTCCGGCCCCAATGATGCCAGCCGCGTTCCGGCGGAATGGCACGGCTGGCTGCACGGCACCTATGATGACGTCCCCGAAAGCCACCTGCCGCCGCCGCGCGTGTGGGAGGTCGATTACACCCCCAACGCCACCGGCACCGCGCAGGCCTATGTCCCGCAAGGCGCGCTGCAACGCGGCGGTCAGCGCGTCCGCGCGATGGGCGATTACGAAGCCTGGACGCCCGGCAGCGCGGATAGCTGAGGCTCGCCGTGCGGGCCTCCATCCTTGCCGCGCTGCTCGCCTGCGCATTGGTGCTGACGGCGTGCGGCGAAGGGGCGTCTGAACCCGAGACGGTAAAAGTTGCGCTGGGTGAGGCAACGTCTGCTGCGGCAACTGACGCGGCGGCTGATGCTGCTGCGGCCGATGATTACGGCGCGACCCCGATGGCAGAACGCGTCGCGGTGATCGGACTGCTCAACAAACGCAATAATGTTTCTGAGGACATCAGCCTCAGGCCCGGTGAAAGCCGCGAAATCGGCCCGGTCATCATCCGCCTGTCCGCGTGTGAGCGCACCGCGCCTTGGGAAATGCCGCAGGAAACCGGCGCTTTCGTGCAGGTTGATATTCGCGAACGCGGGGCGCAGCAGCATCGCCGGATCTTCTCAGGCTGGCTGTTTCGCGAATCGCCCAGTCTCAACGTGGTCGAACACCCGATCTATGATGTCTGGGTCAAGGATTGCACGATGGCTTTCCCGGGAGAGGAAGGTTCTGCCGCGCCTGCCAAGGAGCCTGCGGCCAAGCCCGCGCCGCGCCCGTCGGCAACGCCTGCGCCCGAGACACCAGCGCCGGAACCCGCTCCGGAACCCGATGCATAGGATTCGTTGAAGGTGCGCCACGCCATGCCAAGGCTGGCGTGTGGCTGGCCATTGGCGCGTTCAACCAGCAAGCGATAATCGGCCTGCGCCAGTTCCACCGCGCCCATTGATCGCAGATGGTCGGTCATGAACTGGCAATCGAGGAGCGCAAACCCCGCCGTGCGCAGCATCGCCACCAGCCACGCCAGCGCGACCTTGCTGGCATCGGGCACCCGGCTGAACATACTCTCCCCGCAGAACACCCGGTCGAACGACACGCCATACAGCCCGCCGACCAGTTCCGGCGCGCCATCGCCGCCGGCGGCCCAGCATTCGACCGAATGGGCATGGCCCGCGCGGTGTAGCGCGATATAGCTTTGCACGATGCGTTCGCTGATCCAGGTTTCGGGATGATCGGGGCGCGGCTCAGCGCAGGCGCGGATCACCGCTTCGAACGCGCGGTCGACCGTTACTGTGAAGCGGTCGGCGCGCAGCACCTTGCGCAAGGATTTCGATAGGCGCAGCCCGTCCAGCGGGATGATCGCCCGTTCGCGCGGCTCCACCCAGAACACCTCGGCATCATCGCGGTGGTCAGCCATCGGGAAAATCCCGCTGCGATAGGCCAGCAGCAGGGTTTCAACCGGGATCGGAGAGCGGGTGGGGGCGTGCATGGCGGGGCGCAGAATACAGGCGGCAAAGAGGATTGCCTATCCCCCGCGCCTTCGATAAAGGCACCGCTCCGACGCGCTGCAGGGGTGTAGCTCAGTTGGTAGAGCATCGGTCTCCAAAACCGAGGGCCTGCGGTTCGAGTCCGCACACCCCTGCCATTACTGCAAGGTAATGTAAGGCGCTGAAAAGATTTGCGTTTCCTTGCGAGTCAAAACCCCATTTTCGCTGTATTCTTCGGGCTGTCGATCTTGATCGGTTGTCCGCCGCAAGCGCACAGCACCAGCACCAGCAGGGGCCGGACGCGATCACCCGCGAAAGCGCAGAGCGGATGCAACTGGTGATGGCCAATGTCTCGGGCCGCGATCTGGGCGCGGTGGTGGCCGATATCGAACAGGTGCTTGACGAAATTGTGCTACCGCAAGGCGCACATATTGAACTGAGCGGTCAGTTCGAAAGCGCGGCGAGCGCGACCCGGACGCTGCTGGCGCTCGGCTTCATTGTGCTGGTGGGCATGTTCCTGCTGCTGCGGCAGGCGTTCCGTTCGTCCAATGATGCGGTGCTGGTGATGATCAACCTGCCGCTGGCGTTTGCAATGGGCGAGCCGGGTAGTGAGATTCAGGCTCCGATGGCGATCGTGATCCTGTGCGGGCTGACCAGTTCAACCGTGCTCAATATGCTGGTGGTGGCCGCGATCTATCTTAAGGTGACGCGCGATGGCTGGGGCATTGCCAGTCTGTGCGCGCGCTGGCAGCGTTACCGAAGTGGTACGGCGCTCGACTCGCAAGCCGATGCCGCCGCTGCCTGAAGGGAGAAGCGCATGGGATACCTGCTGTTCAAGGCGGCGCTGTCTGGCTTGATCATCGCCATCGTCAGCGATATTGCCCGACGTGCGCCCGGTATCGGCGCTCTGGTAGCGTCGCTCCCGCTCATTTCGGTGCTGGGGATGATCTGGCTGTGGCGCGACACGCAGGACACTGTGCGCATGGCCGATCATGCGCTGGCGACCTTCTGGTTCGTACTGCCCAGCCTGCCGATGTTCCTGTTGATCCCGGTCATGCTCCATCGTGGCATCGGCTTCTGGCCTGCGCTGGCGGCAGGCTGCGGTCTGACCATCGCACTCTATCTGGCGATGGTCGCAGCGCTACGGCAGTTCGGCGTCGAATTGTAGCTGTGGGCGTGCGGGGATCGGGGATCCAGCGGATTGCCATTCCGCTTGATCTGGACAAAACCTCTAGTTAGATGATGTCATAACGGGGTCACGCAACCTCCCGTTCAGGCTGAGACAAGCCCAAGTGTTGCCTCGTTGCCCCGCCACCGTGCAGGGCTTTTTTGCGAGGTAAGCATGGCTGATTTGGGCGCTCTCCCGATTACTACCCCTCCAGAACAAACTCCTGCAATTCCTTTCGCCGATCTGCTGCGGGTGTTCGCCCGTATCGGCTTCCTCAGCTTTGGCGGGCCTGCCGGGCAGATCGCGCTGATGCACCGCGAATTGGTGGACGAACGCAAATGGATTGCTGAAGAAGACTTCCTCCACGCGCTCAATTTCTGCCATCTCCTGCCCGGCCCCGAAGCCCAGCAACTGGCGACTTGGACGGGCTGGCGGCTGCATGGTTGGCGCGGGGGCCTTGCGGGGGGATTGCTGTTCGTCATCCCCGGGGCGGTGATCATTCTGGCTTTGTCGATACTTTATGCAGTCGCCGCCAATCTGGCTTGGGTCGAAGCGCTGTTTCTCGGTGTCAAGGCGGCCGTGCTGGCGATTGTGGTGCAGGCCTTGTTGCGCATTGCCGGCCGTGCGCTCGACACCGGGCTGAAACGCGCGCTGGCGGTTGCGGCATTTGTGGGGCTGTTTCTGCTCGATCTGCCGTTTCCGCTGATCGTGCTGGGCGCAGGCGTGATCGGCATTGCGGTGGCAGCGGTTCGACCCGACCTGCTGGCGCTCAAGCCTTCGAGCGGGAGCGGCGCAGTGACAGCGCGGCCGTGGCGCAGCACGTTCCTGTCGATTGCCCTGTGGGGCACGGTATGGGCCGCGCCGATGGTGGTGATCGCGCTGACGCTGGGGCAGGATCATGTGCTGTGGGAAATCGGCGCGTTCTTCTCGCAGCTCGCCATCGTCACCTTTGGCGGGGCCTATGCGGTGCTCGCCTATATGGCGCAGGAAGCCGTGCAGGGGTTTGGCTGGCTGCGTCCGGGCGAAATGGCCGATGGTCTTGGTTTGGCCGAAACAACCCCCGGCCCGCTTATCCTGGTCACCCAATTTGTCGGCTACCTCGCCGCATTCCGCGCGCCGGAGCCGTTTTCACCGATGGTCGCCGGACTGATCGGTGCGGCATTGACGACGTGGGTAACGTTTGCGCCTTGCTTCCTCTGGATTTTCGCCTTTGCGCCGTGGATCGACCGACTGGGCAATGCCGTGCGGCTGAAAGGCGGGTTGGCGGCGGTGACGGCGGCTGTGGTCGGCGTGATCGCCAATCTCACCGCGTGGTTTGGGCTGCACGTGCTGTTCGCCGCAGTGGGTGAACAGCGGTTTGGCCCGTTGCGGCTCTACTGGCCCGATCTTGTCAGTTTCGACTGGCGCGCTGGTGTGCTGGCCGTATTGTGCGGTGCATTGATATTTGGCGCCAATTGGTCGGTGCTCAGGGTCCTGGCCGTCGCGGCGGTTGGCGGCGCGGTACTGGTTCTGGTGATCTGAGGAGAAACACATGAACAATGTCACACGGCGTCAGGCGATTGGCAGCGCGGCAATCTCGGCCACCGGCATCGCACTGGCGGGAACCACCAGCGCCGCTGCGGCTGCGCAAACCCCTACAGCCGCCGCCGGTGCTTTTGCGGGGAACCATACCCCCAAGCCGCTACGGTTTGATCCTGCCAAACTGACCGGCCTGTCCGAGCGGCTGATCACTTCGCACTGGGAGAACAATTATCAAGGCTCGGTGCGCGGGCTCAACACCATTGAAACCCGGCTTGCCGCCGCGATGGCAGACCCCGATTTTCCGCCGGTCGCCTATGCCGGGCTGAAGCGCGAGGAGCTGCACCGCACCGGATCGGTGGTGCTGCATGAATATTACTTCGATGCTCTGGGCGGCAACGGCAATCCGGGCGGTTCGATCTACGAAACGCTGGACGGATGGTTCGGCAGCTTTGCCGCGTGGGAGGCGGAGTTTCGCCGCACCGCGATGTCACTGGCAGGGGGGTCAGGCTGGTGCATCCTCAGCTACAACCGGCACACCGCCTCGCTGCACAATTACTGGGCTTCGGATCACATGCAAGGTGCCATCAATGGCGCCCCGCTGATCGCGCTCGACATGTATGAACACAGCTATCACATGGATTACGGGGCGGCGACCGCGAAGTATGTCGATGCCTTCATGGCCAATCTCGATTGGGAGGTGGTGGACGCGCAGTATCGAAGCGCGCTGTCATAGCCTCACGCCGAACTGGCCCAGCGTCCAGACCATCGCCAGATAGAGCGTCACCGTCAGCGTGCAGCCGATGGCGAGCGCCGCCACACAGGCCGCTTCACGCCCCAGCCATCGCACGTGACCTTGAGATAGAGCGCGGGCAGCACCAGTCGCTTTTCAGACCCGCGTCTCACCGCCTCGGGATGGCACTCAATCTCAGCCGGAACGGACGCGGCATTGATCATTTGGCTCTCGATAACAAGTATATCACATACCGGTTAAACCGCGTTGTCCGGAAATACAATATTTGATATGTGTATTTCCATGCAGCTCAGCCTCCACACCGACTACGCACTGCGAGTGCTAATGACCCTGTCGGCCGCCGACAGGCACTTATCGGTTGACGACATCGCGCAGCAGTTCCGGATTTCGCGCAACCACCTCGCCAAGGTCGTGCAAGGATTGCAGTCTGCAGGACTGATCGAGACTTTCCGCGGCCGGGGCGGCGGAATGCGGCTGGCGCGCCCGGCACACACCATTACGGTTGGCGAGGTGGTGCGTCGGTTCGAGAACCTCGATGCCTTTGTTTCATGCTTTGCGACCGGGTCGGGGTGCGCGATCAATGGCCTGTGCGGTCTCAAGCCGTTGCTGAGCGAGGCCGTGGAAGATTTTCTCGCCCGGCTCGATCAGCGCCGCATTAGCGAGCTTATCCCCGATCCCGAGCAGTTCCGCGACCGCCTGATGCGTGAGCCTGAGCCGCAGCACGAACCGCAGTTAAGTTAGCCCTGATCCCGCCACAACCAGCGCAAAAGCGAGAAGGAGACCACCCCATGGCCCTGCATCATGCCAGCCCGGCAGACGTGATCGATCTTGGCCACATTGTGCATTCCGCTGACAAGCCTGGCACCAGAGCGATCGTCAAGACCGACCGGTTCGAAGCCATCCGCCTCGTTCTGGCGCGGGGGGCGACTATCCCGGACCACCATGTGGCCTCTCAGATTACGCTCCATTGCCTCTCAGGCGCGGTGGCAGTGAAGCTGACCGACCGGACGCTGACGCTGCATGCCGATCAATGGGTGTATTTCGATGAACGCACTGTCCATGGCATCGAGGCCGTGGACGACACCGTGTTGCTGATGACCATAATGCTGCCGATTGCGACGAATGCCTAGTCTGAGGGTGTGATCGCCCCGGCGTGAATGGTCTGATGCGCCAGCACCACCATTATCGCGTAGGTGATGGTGATCTGCGCTGCCCCAGCAAACCCACGAGCCATGGCTGGATCGGCGGGCGCACCGGCACTGCGTGCGCGAGCAGGAACACGACTAGCGCGGCGATGAACCGGCCCAGCCCATGGCTCAGACCGCTGAGTGCCGGGACCTCAGCAGCATCGGACCGTAGAGCGCGGCGAAACCCGCAAAAGCGGCAATCCAGCTTGCACCCGACAGACCGTGCAGCACGCCTGCCCATTCCGGCCACGCGCCAGCTGCAATCCGCGCCAGCACGGCAAGAATCACCGCCGCATAGATCGCCATTGTCCCACGACCTGCGGTCAATTCGCGCCCCGTATGGCCTAGGGTCGCGCGGGTCATTACCGCCATCGTCATCAACCCGATGCCCCCCGCCATCCACAGATGTTGCGCACTCCCGGCGCCAACCCAGCCACTACCAAGGATCTCCGCCGCCCCCGCCAGCGCACCAAGGGGAACAAACACATAGCCAAGATGCAATACCAGCACGAGCGGCTCGGCGAAGGTGCGATCCCCCGCCCAGCGTGCCATGCGGACCAAATGCACAAGCCCCGCCAGCCCCAGCGCAAGGCCTGTTACCGTTGCAAACGGAGCGAACACCCAAGCAAGCAGCGCGGCCAGAAGCAGCCCAAGAGCAACTTGGTCAAACAGCTGCATGGGCGGCGTCGGCAGTCGCCCCCGGCCACGTTTGGCCAGCCAGTTACGGGTGAAGGAGGGAACGATCCGCCCGCCAATCACCGCGATCATCATCAGCACCGCCGCCAGACCAAGGCGCAGGCCCATACCTTGCGCAGCGTAGGCACCGCTCGCTGCCTCCCAGTGGAACAATGCATTAGCGCAGCCGAATAGCACCAGCAGACCGACGATCGGCAAATTGCGCCAGTTTTTACCCACCACGATCTCGCGGCCCAAAAACATTGCGAGCGCGGCGACCAGCGCCAGATCAACCACTGCCACCGCCAGCGGGGGCAGGCTCTGCGAGACGGCTATCGTTACCCGTCCTGCGAGCCACAGTGCAGCCAACCCCGCCAGCGGCCAGCCGGTCACCGGCAGCCGACCAGTCCAGTTGGGTACGGCGGTTAGCAGAAAGCCGGCAATGATCGCGCCAAGATAGCCGAACAGGAATTCATGCGCGTGCCAAGTCACGGGATCGAAGCGGGTCGGCAGCGTCAACTGGCCCGCCAGCATGGGAATCCAGAGCATCATAGACAGCGCTGCCCACAGCGGCCCAAGCAGAAAGAATGGCCGAAATCCGAAACTCAGGATTGCCGGGCCGCGCCAGGCGCGGTGGCGCTCCATTGTGGTCGTTGCTGCGGTCACGCCGTGTCTCCTTTGCACCCAGCCTAGTCGTTAAATTAAGTATATGATATGCCCATTATCGCATCTGCTGTGATCAAGTTTGCAAAGACCGCAATCCCGTTTATCGTTGAGGTGGCCCCGTACAGGAGTGGACAAAGCGCTGTGATCCGATCGGAATCGAGACTTCTTCCAGCGATTGTTATCGCCGCAGGAGGGGAGGGTGCCAGGATCGGTGGCCAGAAACCCATGCGATTGCTTGGCGACAAGCCGCTGCTGGCGCACAGTATCGCGCGGGCTTTGCCGCAATCGGACTGCCTGGCACTGGCGGTGCGGGATGCCGCTCAGATTGAACCGATCTTGCCTGAGGCGGCTGGCTTGCCGCTGCTGCGCGACGCCAGACCGGGTTGCGGGCCGATCAGCGCGCTTGTCAGCGCCTTTGCCTTCGCTACCGCGCAGGGCCGTCCGCATGTGATGCTGATCGGCTGCGATCAACCCTTCCTGCCGCTCGATCTCGTGCTGAGGCTGGATGAAGCGCTGAATGATCACAAGGTTGCGATGCCGGTCAGCGGTGGCAAGCATCAGCCGCTGGCGGCGTTGTGGCGGGTCGACGAGGCGGCGCTGGCGGAATACGTCGCGAAGGGAGGCGCTTCGCTGTGGCGCTTTGCCGCTGCTCAAGGTGTGGTCCATGTCGAATGGCCCCCCGGCGAAGCATGCGATCCCTTCGCCAATATCAACGATCCCGCTGACCTTGCGGCGTCCACGACGCAATTCAGCACCACAGCTCGAACGCCAGGGCGTTGACGAACGCGCCTTCCGCTTCGGCCGGAGCATTCGGCGGGCGGGGATCAGCCAGTCGGCGCAGGTCAGCGCAGCCTGTGCGCCGCTTCCTGAATGCCGAGTGGGAGAAGCCCCGCTTCGTCCCATTTCCCCTGAGCCCGCCGAAGCCACACCGGCTCGACGGGCGTGATCACGCACACACATCCCGCAGGCGCGGCAGTGCCCCCGCAATCGAGCACGGCTTGTGGCGGCTATCGAATTCCAGTTCGAGCAATCCATCCCACGCATCGCGGCACGCCCCCGTCGATCCCGGCACGCAGAAGATAAAGGCATCGCCCGCCTGCCCGGCAAAGGCGCGTGATTGCATGGTGGCGACGCCCACGCTGGTCAGGCTCTTGTTGTGGAACGCGACGGAAAATCCGTCCATCTCGCGGCGCAGCAACGGCTTGACCGCTTCGGGGGTGTTGTCGCGCGGAGAAAAGCCGGTGCCGCCGGTGGTGAGGATAATTTCGATCTGCGGACGCGAGAGCCAATCTTGCAACTGCGCGCGGATATCAGCGATCTCATCCCTCACAATCGCCCGGTCGATCAGCCGGTGCCCCGCAGCCTGCAAGCGATCGCACAGCAGCGCGCCCGAGGTATCGGTTGCCAGACTGCGGCTATCCGAAATGGTCAGCACCGCCATGCCGAGCGGGTGAAACATCGCCTCTGTGTCAATTCCAGCCATCGGGCCTTAGCCTCCTATTGATGCAAGATGCGGGGTTGCCCCGCTATTACCATCATGCAGCCGGTGTGCGGGAGCCTTGGTTGCGACAAGCCCGCGAATATGCGCAATCAACGGCTGCGGATCATCGGTGGACAGCAGCGGGCGCAAATCGCTGCCGCCATCGCCGAACAGGCACAGATGCAGCCGCCCGTCCGATGACAGCCGCAGCCGGTTGCAACTGGCGCAGAAATCTTTTGCATAGGGCGCGATGATCCCGATCCGCCCCTTGGCTTCGGGGTGCCCCAGCTCAACCGCTGGCCCGGCCCCCGGCGCACGGGGCAGGCGGTGCCAGCCTGCCGCCTCCAACCGATCAATCACGCTTTGCCCGGCGATGTGGTGATCGCGGAAAAACGCGGCGTTATCATTGGTGCGCATCACCTCGATAAAGCGCAGTGAAAGGTCGCGGGCGCGCACGAAATCGACCATCGCGGCAAGCTCATCATCATTGACCCCGCGCATCAGCACCGCGTTCAGTTTGACGCTGTCAAACCCGGCGTCCCGCGCCGCCTCGATCCCGCGCAGCACTTCGGCCAATCGGTCGTGCCCGGTGATCGCGGCAAAGCGCGCCGGGTCAAGCGAATCGACGCTGACGTTGATCGCGCTGATCCCCGCATCGCGCCACGCCTGTGCCCGCTGCGCCAAGCGATAGCCATTGGTAGTCACAGCCACGCGGCGGATGCCCGGCACCGCGGCGACCGCGCGCGCCACATCCTCGAAATCGCGCCGCAAGCTCGGCTCGCCGCCGGTCAGCCTGACCTTCCACAGGCCCAATTGCGCGAAGGCTGTCACCGCCCGGTGGATTTCATCGGCCGACAGTTCGACCGGGCGGTTGCACGGTTTGCGGTAACCATCGGGCAGGCAATAGGTGCAGCGGAAATTGCACACCTCGGTCAGCGACAGGCGCAGATATTCGAACCTGCGGCCGATGCCATCGTGCAAGGGTGCGGCGAGCGGCAGGATATCGGGGGAACGGGCGATGGTCACTGCACCAGCGGCCCGTCGGCAATCGGCAGATCGACCCCGGTGATGGCGGTGCGGCTGGCAAGGATCGCGAGATATTGCGCCACCGCCTTGCGATAGCTGGCTTCCTCCAGATAATCGCGGATGGTTTCTTCCACCGCCGCAAATGGCAATTGCTGCCCTTCCGCCCGCCGCCCTGCGCGGATTACGTGCACGCCAAAGCGGGTGCGCACTGGCTCGGCGCACAATTGCCCTTCGGCCAGCGCGAACAGCGCCGCTTCGAATTCGGCCACGGTCTGGCCCTTGCCAATCTGGCCGAGATTGCCGCCCTGCTCCTTCGATGGGCAGGCGGATTTGGCCCGAGCCAACTCGGCAAAGCACCCCGGATCGGCCTGCACCGCGCGTATCGCGGTTCGCGCATCACCCACCGCAAGGCCATAGGCAAAGCTGTCATCAGGGCTCGCCGAAAACAGGATATGTTCGGCCTCGATCAGCGTTTCGCTGGCAAAGCGATCCCGGTGACGATCATAGAACCGCCGCGCCTCAGCCGTGGTCGCCTGCGGCACCGTGATTTCCTGCGTCAGCAGCGCATCGATCCGCGCATCATCGGGGGCGAGCGGGCGGCCCTGCGCATCGCAGCGATCCCCCGCTTCGATTGCCAACCGCTCCGCCTCGGCCAGCAGCAATTGCCGGATCGCCAGCGCCTCGGCCGCGGCTTGCCATGCGGCGGCGGCGGCGGGTGCGGGGTGGTTCTGCGCCTCGGCAGCGATGGCGGCGGGGCTGATTTCGACCCCGCCAACCTGCACAGCGGCGCGTTCGATCACCTCATCCATGGCTGATGCTCCGGCGCGAACGCACGATCTGATAACCGCCGCGCCACAGATAACGCACCGGGGCAGACAGCATGTGCACCAGCCGGGTGAAGGGGAAGATCAGCAGGATCGTCAGCCCGAGGAAAATGTGCAGTTTGAAGATGATATGGACATTGGCAACATGGCTCGCCGCATCACCCTGAAAGGTGAAAATGCCCTGTGCCCAGGCCATGAACTTGACCATTTCGTGCCCATCCAGATGGCCCGCCGAAATTGGCACGGTTGCCAACCCCAGTGCCAGTTGCACCCACAGGATCAGAATGATCGCATTGTCGGCGAAGCTGGAATTGGCGCGCACGCGGGGATCGAAAAAGCGGCGGTGGATCAGCAAGCTCGCGCCGATAATCGCCGCCACCCCGGCAATGCCGCCCGCAATAATCGCCAGCAATTGTTTGGCCCCGTGGCTGATCCCCAGCGCATCGAACAGCGCAATCGGGGTCAGCAATCCGATGAGATGGCCGAAGAAAATAAACAATACGCCGACATGGAACAATACTGAACCCCACATCAACTGTTTGCGCCGCAAGAGCTGGCTGGAACCCGAACGCCAGCTATAGGGTTCGCGGTCGAACCGGATCACCGAACCAATCGCCAGCACCGCCAGCGCGATGTAGGGATAGATGCCGAACAGCAGGTGGTTGATGAAATTTTCCATGGTTCAGCTCCTGTTGGCGGTTGTGGCAGGCAGGGGCGCACGCATCCGGTCTAGGATGGCGCTTACCTGCGGGCAGGCGGCAGTGGGATCGGGCGCAGCATCGGCGGTGAAGCGGACTTCCTCCTCCTCCCACTGCGCGTCCAATTCGGCGAGCGTTTCGGGGTCTTCGACCGGCGGCAACGCCTTGGCCGCCTCCTCGTTCATTTCGATCCCGGCAATGTCGCACAACAGGGCAAACACCGGCGCGTAATCCGATTGCTTCTCGGCCAGCCGCGCGGAAAGCGCGATCAGTACCACGCCGGGTTCCGCCAACGCATCGCGCGCGGCGGCGGGCGGCAGGGTTGAACAATAATCGAGGAACAGCGGCAGATAATCGGGCAGTTCGTTGCCTTCCGGCTCCAGCCCGGCATCAAGATAGCGCTGCCGCAGATCGACCATCGCCTGCCCCCGGTCGCGGCTTTCGCCGTGAACGTGCTCGAACAGGTGCAAGCTGTGCGCGCGGCCCCGGTCGAACAATTCGACGTAGGTTTCCTGCACATCATAGATGTCGGCGGTTCCGAGCCGGGTCAGCAGCGGTTCGAGCGCCGCCGCGCCGCCTGTAGGCAGCGCCGGATCAGCCGCCAATCGCTGGCGAATTTCGCCGATCACCGCTTGCAGATCACGCGAGGGATATTGCAGCAGCAGCGAGATGAGATGGAGCGACGTCATGACAGCACCTCCGATGGAGTCTGGAGCTTCTTGCGCGCCGGGGCACCGAACAAATTGGCATCGCTCGACCCGCCCGAACAGCCATTGCCGAACGAGAAACCGCACGAACCGCGTTCCTCGAACATGTCCTCGGCATCTTCGCGGTGGCCAGTGGGGATGACGAAGCGATCCTCGTAATCGGCCAGCGCCATCACCTTGTACATGTCCTCGATCTGCGCGCCGGTCAGGCCGACCGCTTCGGCGATGCTTTCATTATGCACGCCGTCGACCGTTTTGGCGCGCATGTAACCGCGCATCGCCAGCATCCGTTCAAGGCATAGCGCTACCGGCTCCTCGTCCCCCGCCGTCAGCAGGTTGGCGAGGTATTTGAGCGGGATGCGTAGCGACCGCACATCGGGCATATTGTTGTTGACCGAAATCTGCCCCGCGCTCGCCGCCGCATTGATCGGTGACAGCGGCGGCACATACCAGACCATCGGCAGCGTGCGATATTCGGGGTGGAGCGGGAAGGCGACCTTCCATTCCATCGCCATCTTGTAAACCGGTGAATGGCGCGCGGCTTCGAGCCAGTTTTCGGGCACGCCGTCTTTGCGCGCCTGCTCGATCACCGCCGGATCATGTGGATCAAGGAAGATATCGAGCTGCGCCTGATACAGATCCTCGACATTCTCGGCGCTCGCCGCTTCTTCGATGCGGTCGGCATCATACAGCATCACGCCGAGATAGCGGATGCGCCCGACGCAGGTTTCGCTGCACACGGTCGGCTGGCCAGCCTCGATGCGCGGATAGCAGAAGATGCACTTTTCGCTCTTGCCGCTTTTCCAGTTGTAGTAGATTTTCTTGTAAGGGCAGCCCGATACGCACATCCGCCAGCCCCGGCACGCCTCCTGATCAATCAGGACAATCCCGTCCTCCTCGCGCTTGTAGATCGCGCCCGATGGGCAGGCGGCCACGCAGGTGGGGTTGAGGCAGTGTTCGCACAGGCGCGGCAGATACATCATGAAGGTGTTTTCGAACTGGCCGTAAATCTCCTTCTGCACCCCTTCGAAATTGTAATCCTCCGACCGCTTGGAAAACTCGCCGCCCAGGATTTCTTCCCAGTTCGGGCCCCATTCGATCTTCTCCATCCGCTTGCCTGAAATCAGGCTGCGCGGGCGCGCGGTGGGGAAGGCCTTGCTCTCGCCCACCTTTTGCAAATGCGCGTAATCGAAGGTGAAGGGTTCGTAGTAATCGTCAATTTCAGGCAAGTCGGGGTTGGCGAAAATCTTCGCCAGCAACCGCCATTTGCCGCCCATTTTGGGCCGGATCGATCCGCCCGGCGTGCGCACCCAGCCGCCGTTCCAGCGTTTCTGGTTCTCCCAGTCCTTGGGATAGCCGATGCCCGGCTTGGTTTCGACATTGTTGAACCATGCGTATTCCATGCCTTCGCGGCTGGTCCATACGTTCTTGCAGGTGACCGAGCAGGTGTGGCACCCGATGCACTTATCAAGGTTCAAGACCTTGCCGATTTGCGCGCGGATTTTCATGCCACAGTCTCCCCTTCGGCCAAGGCCCCTTCGAGCCAGTCGACCTTCTGCAATTTGCGAACGATGACATATTCGTCGCGGTTGGAACCAACGGTGCCGTAATAGTTGAAGCCATAGGCCAGCTGCACGTAGCCGCCGATCATGTGGGTGGGTTTCAACACCGCGCGCGTCACCGAATTATGGATGCCGCCGCGCTGCCCGGTCAGCGGCGATCCGGGGACGTTCACGATCTTTTCCTGCGCGTGATACATGAACAGTGTGCCTTCCTTCATCCGCTGCGACACCACCACGCGGGCCACCAGCGCGCCATTGGAATTGAAGGTTTCCACCCAGTCATTATCGACCAGCTCGGCCTTGGCCGCGTCAACCTCGCTCATCCACACAATCGGCCCGCCGCGTGACAGGGTGAGCATCAACAGGTTGTCGGTATAGGTCGAATGGATGCCCCATTTCTGGTGCGGGGTGATGAAGTTCAGGATCACGTGCGGCGCGCCCTTGGCTTCATCCAGCATCGGTTTCACCGCCTTGGTGTCAATCGGCGGGCGATAGACGCAGAAGCCTTCGCCAAAGGCGCGCATCCACTTGTGATCCTGATACAACTGCTGGCGCCCGGTCAGCGTGCGCCAGGGGATCAACTCGTGGACGTTGGTGTAACCCGCGTTGTAGCAGACATGCTCGCTTTCGATGCCCGACCATGTGGGTGACGAGATGATCTTCCTCGGCTGCGCCTGAATGTCGCGGAAGCGTATTTTCTCGTCTTCCTTGGGCCGCGCCAGATGGGTGTGATCAATCCCGGTTTTCTTGCCCAGATCGGCCCATGCCTTGACCGCAACCTCGCCATTGGTTTCGGGCGCAAGCATCAGGATCACCTCGGCCGCGTCAATCGCGGTTTCGATCTGCGGCTGGCCCTTGCCCACGCCATCATTCAGCACCGCTCCGTTGAGCGCGCGCAGGTTGGCGACCTCGTGATCGGTGTTCCAGCCGATCCCCTTGCCGCCATTGCCAAGCTTTTCCATCAGCGGGCCAAGCGCGGTGAATTTCTGGTAGAGTTCAGCATAGTTGCGCTCAACCAAGGCAACATTGGCCATGGTCACGCCGGGGATCGGTTCGGTTTCACCCTTGCCCCAATCGGCCACATCATAGGGCTGGGCGATTTCATTGGGGCTGTCATGCTGGATCGGGGTCAGCACCAGATCCTGTTCAACCCCCAGCACTTCGGGCGCGATGTCGGAAAATGCCTTGGCGATGCCCTTGTAAATGTCCCAGTCGCTGCGCGATTCCCACACCGGATCGACCGCGGCCGACAGCGGGTGGATGAAGGGGTGCATGTCCGACGTGTTAAGATCGTCCTTTTCATACCAGCTCGCGGTCGGCAGGACGATGTCGGAATAGACGCAGGTGGTCGACATCCGGAAATCGAGTGTCACCAGCAGGTCAAGCTTCCCCTTGGGCGCATCATCGTGCCATTTCACATCCTTGGGTTTCTGCGCGCCGGTTTCGCCCAGATCTTTGCCCTGCACGCCGTGTGCGGTGCCGAGCAGGTGTTTGAGGAAATATTCGTGCCCCTTGCCCGACGAGCCGAGCAGGTTTGACCGCCACACGAACATGTTGCGCGGCCAGTTGGCCGGATCATCCGGGTCGAAACACGACATTTCCAGATCGCCCGCCTTGAGCGCCTGCGCCACATAATCCTTGGGTGCCATGCCGCTGGCCTTGGCCGCCTTGCCCACTTCCAGCGGATTGGTTTTCAATTGCGGCGCGGATGGCAGCCAGCCCATCCGTTCAGCCCGCGCGTTATAATCGATCAGGCTGGCGTCCCAATCGCCATCGGGCGCGGTTGGGGACAGGATTTCCTCCACCCCCAGCGTTTCATAGCGCCATTGATCGGTGTGGGCGTAGAAGAAGCTGGTCGAATTCATCTGGCGCGGCGGGCGGTTCCAATCGAGCGCGAAGGCCAGCGGCAGCCACCCGGTTTGCGGGCGCAGTTTTTCCTGACCGACATAATGCGACCAGCCGCCGCCCGATTGACCCACACAGCCGCACATCACCAACAGGTTGATGATGCCGCGATAATTCATGTCCATGTGGTACCAGTGGTTTAGCCCGGCCCCCAGGATCACCATCGATTTGCCCTTGGTCACTTCGGCATTGGTGGCAAATTCGCGTGCGGCGGTGATGATGTGATCGGCGGGAACACCGCAGATTTTCTCTGCCCAGGCGGGGGTATAGGGCACCATGTCACCATAATCGCGCGCCACATGATCGCCGCCCAATCCTCGGTCGAGCCCGTAATTGGCGCAAAACAGATCGAACACGGTGGCAACGAATGCCTGCCCGTTTTTGAGCTGCATTTGACGCGCCGACACTCGGCGTTTCAGCACGCTGGGATGATCGGTCCCTTCGAAATGGTCATGTTCACGATTGCCGAAATAGGGGAAGGCAACCTCGACCACTTCGTCATGGTGGCCATCAAGGATGGTGGTCAGCCGTAGGCGGGTATCATTGCCGCGCCCGTCCCTTTCCTGAAGGTTCCACTTGCCGTCTTCACCCCAACGGAAGCCCGCCGAACCGGACGGCACCACCACTTCATCGGTGTTTTCGTCAATCGCAACGGTCTTCCAGTCGGGATTGTTGCTCTCGCCCAGATCGTCAAGGAAATCGGCGGCGCGCAGCAGGCGTTCGGGCACCAGCGCGCCGTCTTTTTCCACCAGCCGCACCAGCATCGGCATATCGGAATATTTGCGGCAGTAATCCTCGAAATATTCCGCCTGCCGGTCGAGGTGATATTCGCGCAGGATCACATGGCCCATCGCCATCGCCAACGCGGCATCGGTGCCCTGCTTGGGATTGAGCCAGAGATCGGCGAATTTGGTCGCTTCGGCATAGTCGGGGCTGACCACCGCGACCTTGGTCCCGCGATAGCGTGCCTCTGTCATGAAGTGGGCGTCGGGCGTGCGCGTTTGCGGCACGTTCGATCCCCACAGCATCAGGAAGCCGGCATTATACCAGTCGGCGCTTTCGGGGACGTCGGTCTGTTCACCCCAGGTTTGCGGGCTGGCGGGTGGCAGATCGCAATACCAGTCGTAAAAGCTCATGCAGGTGCCGCCGAGCAGCGACAGGTAACGTGATCCCGCCGCGTAGCTGACCATCGACATCGCCGGGATGGGGCTGAACCCGATCACCCGGTCGGGGCCGTAAGTCTTGGCGGTATAGGCATTGGCCGCCGCGATGATTTCGTTCACCTCGTCCCAGGTCGAGCGCACGAAGCCGCCATGCCCGCGGATCGCGGTGTAGCTTTTGCGCTTGGCCGGATCCTCGACAATCGATGCCCACGCGGCCACCGGAGTGCGCATCACGCGCGCTTCGCGCCACAGCTTAAGCAGGCGCGAACGCACCATCGGATATTTGAGCCGCTGGGCGGAATAAATATACCAGCTGTAGCTCGCGCCGCGCGGGCAGCCGCGCGGTTCGTGGTTTGGCAGATCGGGCCGCGTGCGCGGGTAATCGGTCTGCTGCGTTTCCCAGGTGATGATCCCGCCTTTGACGTAGATCTTCCAGCTGCACGATCCGGTGCAGTTCACCCCGTGGGTGGAGCGCACGATCTTGTCGTGCTGCCAGCGCGCGCGATAGCCATCTTCCCAATCGCGGTTCTGATTGGTGGTGACGCCGTGCCCGTCGGCAAAGCCTTGTTTCGGCTGGCGGAAAAAGGTCAGGCGGTCGAGCAGCTGGCTCATGCTTGGGCTCCTTTCAGGGGTGCATTATGGGGCGCTGGCACTGGCGTGCGGCCACGCTCGATATCGTGGAGCAGGCCGCCCCGGCGGGTGTAGGCCCACCACGTCAGCGCGGCGCAGCTGGCGTAGAAGATCAGGAAGCCCCACAGCGCCGCCATCGGCGTTCCGGTGGCAGCAATCGCGCTGCCGAAGCTTTTGGGGATGAAGAAGGCCCCATAGGCAGCGATGGCCGAGGTGAAGCCGACAATCGCGGCGGATTCCTTTTCCGCCTGCCGCCTTTGGGCCTCGGCACCCAATTCGGGCATCAGCCGGGGCACTTCGACCCGCATGATCGCCGGGATCATCTGGAAGGTCGAGGCATTGCCCACCCCGGTCATGAAGAACATAAAGATGAACATGCCGAGGAAGCCCCACCAACTGCCCGCCTGAAGGAACCAGATCACCCCCAGCACGCCCAGCATCATCGCCACGAACACCCAGAAGGTGACGCGCGCGCCGCCCCAGCGATCGGACACCCAGCCGGTGGCCGCGCGGCTCAATGCGCCAACCAGCGGGCCCAGGAACACGAATTTGAGCACGTCGACATCGGGAAATTCCTGCTTGGCGAGCAGTGGCAGACCGGCGGAAAAGCCGATGAAGCTGCCGAAGGTGCCAGTGTAGAGCCAGCACATCAGCCAATTGTGCTTGCGCTGGAAGATCACCGACTGTTCGGCAAAACTGGCCTTGGCATCGGCAATGTCATGCATCCCGAACCACGCCAGCAGCGTGCTGGCGATGATGAACGGCACCCAGATGAAGCCCGCGTTCTGGAGCCACAACTGGCCGCCGTCTGCCGTCTGCTGCGGTGCGCCGCCCAGCGCGCCGAACACGCCTGCCACAATCACCAGCGGCACCGCGAACTGCATCACTGACACGCCGAGATTGCCCAGCCCGGCGTTCAGCGCCAGCGCATTGCCCTTCTGCGCCTTGGGGAAAAAGAAGCTGATGTTCGACATCGACGAGGCGAAATTGCCCCCGCCAAACCCGCACAGCAGCGCCAGCACCAGAAAGATGACATAGGGCGTATCGGGGTTCTGCACCGCATAACCGATCCCGAATGCGGGGATCAGCAAGGATGCTGTGCTCATCGTGGTCCACAGCCGCCCGCCGAAGATCGGCACCATGAAGCTGTAGAAAATGCGCAAGGTCGCGCCCGACAGGCCGGGTAGCGCGGCCAGCCAGAACAACTGATCGGTGGTATAGGCAAAGCCGATCGATGGCAGCTTGGCCACCACCATCGACCACACCATCCACACCGAAAAGGCCAGCAGCAGCGCGGGGATCGAGATATACAGATTGCGCCGCGCGATGCGTTCGCCGGTGTTTTCCCAGAAATCCGGGTCTTCCGGCTGCCATTCGGCCAGAACCTTGCTGGGCTGCGCAGCGGCGTGTTTGATTTCGTCGTGGATTCCGGCCATTTCGGGGAACTGCGGAAGGCTGCGGCTATCAATCCCGCTGGCCTTCTGTTCCATCTGCCGGATCGCCAGATGCATCCATATGAAAGCCACCGCCACCAGCGCAAACAGCACCATGAAGCAGCTGGTCCAGATACCGGTAAGATCGCTGACCGCACCGAACACGATTGGCAGAATAAACCCGCCCAGCCCGCCGACCAGACCGACAAGCCCGCCGACCGATCCGACATTCTGCGGGTAATAAACCGGAATATGCTTATACACCGCCGCCTTGCCCAGCGACATGAAGAAGCCGAGCACGAACACCGTAATCACGAACGGCACCAGGCTCATCGAGGTGGAAAAAGTGATCGGCCCACGGATGCCTTCGATCACATAATGCGTCGCCGGATAGGACAGCATGAACAGGCAGACCAGCGACACGCCAAAGGTGGCATACATGATCTTTCGCGCGCCATACTTGTCAGACAATATCCCGCCATAAGCGCGGAACACACTGGCCGAGAGTGAGAAGCTGGCCGCCAGCATCCCGGCGGTCTTGATATCGACCTCATACAGATCGACGATGTAATGCGGCAGCCACAGCGCCAATGCCACGAACGCACCGAAGACGAAGAAATAATACAGCGAGAACCGCCAGACCTGTTCATTTTTCAGCGGTTCAAGCTGTTCGATCAGGCCGCGCGCTTTAGCCCCGCTGATTTTGCGCGCGGCAAATTCCGGATCATCCTTGGCGAACAGGTAGAACACAACCGCCACCACCGCGAGCACCGCGGCCCAGACCTGCGCTACGCCCTGCCAGCCAACGGCAACCATCAGCCACGGCGCGAGAAACTTGGTCACTGCTGCGCCAACATTGCCCATCCCGAAGAAACCCAGCGCCGCGCCTTGGCGTTCCTGCGGGTAGAATTTCGAGACGTATGCGACGCCGACGGCAAACCCGCCCCCAGCCAGACCAAGGCCGAGCGCAGCGAGCAGCATCACATAGTAATTATCGGCATAGGACAGCAGAAACGTCGACGCCGCTGATGCCAGCATGGTCAGCGGAAACACGATCCGCCCGCCCCGCTGATCGGTCCACACCCCCAGCAGCAGGCGAGTCAGCGATCCAGTCAGGATCGGGGTGCCGACCAGCAGGCCAAATTGGGTATCGTTCAGGCCCAGTTCGGCCTTGATCTCGATCCCGATGATCGCAAAAATCGTCCACACCGCGAAACAGATGGTGAAAGCGAAGGTGCTGAGACCCAGAGCGCGGTTCTGTTCCGCGCTGGTCACTTGGTCTTGTGGCGACATGGTAAGCTCCCGCTGGAGATGCGTTTACCAGTTCGCAATGCGCACGAGGCGGCACGCGCCTTGTTGATCAAGATCAAATGGGAGACCGCAAAAGACGCAAAATTGATTTGGCCTGATATGACAGCTAGCCTGACCCAACTTACATCAAGTGGTTGCTTGATATGCATCAATCCGGCAGCTAGAATAGTTGCCTAAGCACCGGGGGTGATGACTTTCATGCGAATCGGCGAAAAGCCAGAAATTGCCCGCCTGCCGCTGTTCCGCGATATGGACGACGCCATGCGCGAACGGGTCTTGTCGGGATCATTCCTGCAGGTTTTCCCGCCGCAACTGACGCTGTTCGAGATCGGGCAGCGCGCCGATTTTCTGCACGTGCTGGTTGACGGTCTGGTCGAACTCTACGCCGCCGGAGACGTGCGCGATACGACCATGCGGATCGTTGAGCCAGTGACCAGCTACATCCTTGCCGCCGTCATTAACGACATGCCCTATCTGATGTCGGCCCGCACGCTGGCCTCATCGCGCATCCTGCTGGTGCCAGCGGCGCTGATGCGAGAGGTGATCAAGCGGGACACGGCGTTGATGCAGGCCACCATGCACGAACTGGCGTTGGGATACCGCGACATGGTGCGCGCGCTCACGGACATGAAACTGCGCCAGTCGGCGGAGCGGCTTGGCCATTACCTGCTGGAACACAGCGCCCGCCACGGCGACAAGCAGGAATTTGAACTGAGCGGCGAAAAACGGGTGCTGGCATCGCTCCTGGGGATGACTCCGGAGAACCTGTCACGCGCCTTTGGCACGCTCAAGGCGCATGGCGTAGCGGCGCGCGGCGCGAAAATCCGGATCGAGGACCGCGCCGCATTATCGGCTTTTTCACGGCCCGATCCCGTTCCGCCTGACCAACGTTAGTGCCACCGATCATGAGCGCGCCGCCCGTCACCCGATTGAACGTCACCGCCGCAGAGGAACGGCAAATCCGCAATGCGGTGCGATCCGCTGATGTGCGCTTGCTTGCGCCAGGTTACCGCCTTGCAGAAGAAGCCGATGCCGACGCGTTGCTCGACCTGCTCAGCGATCCGCAAGTGTCCGATCCGATCTATGATCTGCCCCGGCCCTTCACCCGGGAAAGCATCAGGCAATGGATTGTCGATGCACGCGAGCGCCAGCATCGCGGAGAAGCGGTTCTGGCGGTTCTGGTTGACGAAACGGGCGCGATTCTGAGCTATTCCTATTTCAGCGTCTGGCCTGATCGTTCAGCCGCCGAAATCGGCGGGGCATTCCGCGCCGATGCGCAGAGCCAGGGCACCGGCAAGGCGGGTGCGGCGCGCAGTTTTGGCTGGATGTTCGATCACCTCGGCGTGCGGTTGATCGGACTGACTGCCGCGCTCGACAATCTGCGTTCGGCGCGGGTGATCGAGGCGGCCGGGTTCCGTTACATGGGCGAACGCGACAGCATTCGCCCGGATGGAACGGCGCGGCGATCACGCTATTGGGAACTGACGCGTGACGAATGGTCGCGGATGCACACTTGCACTAAAGCATGATGAGGCGGCACTCTTCGAACTTTGGCTCAAGAGGGTGAGCATCAGAATGTCAGTTGCAGCGACAGCCAGCCCTTGGTGGTGTCGGTGGCGAACAGATCGGCGTCGTAATGCGCGAATTTGCCCAGCAGCACGAGATTGGGCCGGATCGGATAGGACGCCAGCAGGTCTATCTCTTGCCCATAGGTGGCACTGGTAGCGGTCGCCGCGAAATCATGGATGATTGCCCGCAGCGCCAACCCCTTTAGTGTAGAGTCCGCGCCGAACCGGTAGCCAACTTCGCCGTATACATCGCGCAGGCCATCGGGCGGGGTGACCAGAAATTTGTCGGCCCAACCATTGAAGGCATGCAACGTCGCCAGCGGGGTTTGCAGGGCAACCGTCCCGCTTCCCTCAAGCCGCTCCCAGCCCACTTTTGCGGTGAACCCGCCGCGCGCAATCCCGGCCTCTCCCACCCAATAATCCAGTCCGAACGCCTGCGGGTTAGCGGCGTGATCGGTCTGGCGGGCATATTCACCAGTATAGAGCAGGCGGATGCCGTTCCCCACGCTGCGTTCGCCCGCCAACCGCACACCAATGGTCTGCGAATTGCTGGCCGGAGCAGCGGGAATATCCAGCCAATAGCCATAGCCTGTCAGCGTGCCGAACCCTTCAACGGCATAGGCCGCGCGCAGGCCGTGAATATCGGTGTCGTGCCAGATGCCCTGCGCCGAATCCGGGCCGAACACCCGGTTGACGCGCCAGGCATACAAGTAATCGATTTTCGCTTCTTTCACCGGCGCAGCGGTTAGCCGGACAGCATCAAGCGTCTGATCGTTCTGCCGCCAGCCGACCGATCCGACCCAGCGCTGGTTATCAAGATTGACCGCCTGTCGCCCGGCGCTGGCGGACAGTTCCTTGACCGGCTGCCACTTCACGATAGCTTGATTGAGCAGCACATCAGAAGGATCAGCGACCACCGGAAACGCCGTGCGTCCGTTGACCGTATCATTGAAATCGCGCGGGCCGATCCGGGCAATTGCCTCACCCTCCACCTGCGCGCTGAATCCATGCCATTCGCCCAGCCTGACCCCGGCCCTGATTCGCAGCGTCGATGCGGTGGCATCCTGCGGCAGACCATCCTGATCCACCAGTTCGAGCCGGTAGCGGATATCGGCATAGGGATCGAGTTTGAGCGTTGCGGGTGCGGTTTCGGGCGCGGGTTCGGCCACCGATGCAGATACCGATGCGGGCGGGGGCGCGTTCTGGGCATTGGCTACGGCAGGAACCGTCAGCAGCGTCAGCACGGCGAGCGATGCGAAAGGTGTGTGATCCATGCAGGCTCACATAGACCGACTGAGCGTCACGCAATTGATGTAAATCAAGGATTGCCAGATGCCATGCCCGGTTATTACGGCGCTTGCGCATTCCAAGCGCGTGATGCGGCGGTATCAGGCGCGGTCAGTGAACCATCACCACCCGCTGCGCTGCCGGGGCAAGGCCGGACATCGCATCGCGCGGTTCGACATTGCCAGCCTGCGCGGCCAACTGATCCAGATTATGCAGCACGATGCATGACCGCCCACGGGTGTCGATAATTCCGGCTTCCTTGAGCTCGGTGATCTGGCGGCTGACCGTTTCAATGGTCAGGCCCAAGCTTTCGCCCACGTCGCGGCGCGACATCGGCAATTTGATGCAGCCGGGCTCGTCATCGGGGCAATCCAGCCGCTCCGCCATGCCCAGCAGAAACCCCGCAACCCGTTCGCGCGCGGTCTTGCGGCCAAGGTTCACTGCCTTGTCACGGCAGCGGAACAGCGCGGTTTGCGAGCGTTCCAGCAGCGTGCGCATAATGCGCGGGCTGGCCGCAGCACGATCATAGAATGCGCGCGCCGGGAACAGGAACAGCGCGCTGTCGCGTAATCCGGTAATCACATGGCGGTGCAGCCCTTCTGCAGGGATCGAGAAGATGTCACCGCCGAAATGGAACGCCACGATCTGGTGCCGCCCGCGCGCCGCGAGCGCGCTCAATTTGGTCGCGCCACCGGTCAGGAATGCCAATGATGCCGCCGCAGGATCGGTTTCAACCGTCTCGCCGCGCATCACCGTGACCGGGGTGGCCAGTTCGCTGAGTTGCCGGGAGAGTTCCGCCCCGGACGGGATGCCGAACGTAGCGCTCAAAAATAGGCGGCAAGCGCCGGGACGGGACATGGCAACCTCAAACAGAATTATGGATGATCGGCTGCATCTGCGGGTTCGAACCGGCCTGCCTTGATAAAGATCAATGTAAGCGCTGCTCCCGACTGCTTACATCAGTGTCAGTAACTGGCGGAGCAGCACGGCCAATGCCTCAGATTACCTATGTCGAATATAATGGCACGGTCCACGACATCGCCAGCCCTGCAGGCATCAGCCTGATGGAAGCTGCGGCGATGCACAAGGTGCCGGGGATTGAGGGCGATTGCGGTGGGTTTTGCGCCTGCGGCACGTGCCATTGCTACCTTGATCCAGCCGACGCCCCCCGGCTTCCCGCGATGCACGATCTTGAACGCGCGACGCTCGATTTTGCGCATGATGTGAATGATCGCAGCCGGCTCGCCTGCCAGATTCCGGTGACCGCCGCGATGGACGGCATGATCGTGCGCCTGCCCGCCCGCCAATATTGAAACCGCAAGCATGGCCCGCCCGCGCTGCGCGCCTCAAGGGAGAGAACCATGGAAACTGTTACAAAAACCCCCGAAGCCAGCCCGCTGCCAAATTGGTTGAAGGGCCAGTCACCCGACGACATCTATCGCAGCCCGCTCGAAATTGCCTGGACGTTCGATTATCTGATGTCGGGCGACAAGATTGAAGACCTCTACCGCCGCGCCAAGCAGGATCAGTGGAACAGTGATGAACGCCTGCCGTGGGATCTGGCGGTCGATCCGTCCAAGCCGCTGATCAATGACGAACAGGACATCTATCACCGGATGCCGTTTTTCCAGAAGCTGTCAAAATCGCAGCAGGAACGCTTCACAGCCCATTCGACCGCGCAGTTGCTGTCGCAATTCCTGCACGGCGAACAGGGCGCGCTGATGACGGCGGCCTGCGTCACCCATTCGGTGCCCGATGCCACTGCCAAACTGTATGCCGCGACCCAGACGATGGACGAGGCGCGCCATGTCGAAGTGTTCGCGCGGTATTGCGACAAGGTGGCGATGGTTTATCCGATGTCGGGCTGGCTCAAACAGTTGATCGATGCCACGCTGAAGGCGGATCGTTACGAGAAGATCATGATCGGCATGAACATGATCGTCGAAGGGCTGGCGCTGGGCGCGTTCAACAACATGTATCGTTCGACCCAGTGCGAATTGCTCAAGCAATTAACCTTCAACGTGATGCGCGACGAATCGCGCCACGTCTCATTCGGCCATGCCTATCTGGCCCCGGTAATTGCCGGACTCGCCGAAGACGAGGTCGAGGATCTGGCCGATTTCGCGTTTGAAGCGGTCAGCATTCTTGCCTTTGCCGGGACTGCGGGGACGATTGCCAGCCGGATTGATCCCGGTTTCATGATGGTGCTGGAAAATTGCGAGATCGATGCGGATGATTTCTTCGCCGGGCTGCGTGAGGCCGAACAACTCGGCATCACCCGGCAATTGCCGCCGGGGCAGATCCACTCGCTTGAACACCTGATGCTGCCCGCGCTCGCCCGCGTCGGCTTGCTGACGCGGCGGGTTCGCGGGCGCTATGAAGAAGCCGGTATCCCGATTTCGGAAGACCCGCGCATTCTGCACGCGATGGAAGGCGGCCACCCGGTCGCCGCCTGAAGCTCCGTTCACTCCCGCCCCTCCCCAAGGGAGTGACCTTGCCGCCTTCCGGCCCCTTCGGCCGGGGGGCGGTTTTGTCTTGAGGCTGCGCGGGCGCACAGGAAAGCATTTTTTCGGGCCCACAGTCGGTCGATTGATGAATGTCAATCCATCGCCAATGTCGCCCCGTTAGAGAGGTTATTCACAAGATGATGTGGCTGGGGCCAGTCGGAGCCACAATATACTCGGGAGACCATAGATGAACGCAGTTGCCACACCTGTCGTCCGCATCGCCGCGATGCGCGGCTCACCTGCCGCCAGTAGCGGCATCGATTGCGGCGCAACCGTCGATGAATATGTTTCAGGGGCCGACTGGCGGATCAAGGCGAACGCCAATGTCGGCTATTCGCATGCGGGTCTGATCAGCAACGTCGCTGGCAAGGTGATTGCCAATTACTGGCTCGATCAAGTCTATGCCCCGGAAGAAGGCCTTGCCCACCGCCAAGGCGACCTCCACATCCACGATCTCGACAGCCTCACCGGCTATTGCGCGGGTTGGTCCTTGCGCGCCTTGCTCAATGACGGCTTCAACGGCGTGGCCGGGCGCGTGTCATCGCGCCCACCACGTCATTTCCGTGAAGCGCTGGGGCAAATGGCCAATTTCCTCGGCATTCTGCAATCCGAATGGGCCGGAGCGCAGGCGTTTTCCAGCTTCGACACCTACCTTGCGCCCTATGTGTTCCGTGACAATCTGTCCTTCGCCAAAATAAAGAAGGCGATCCGCCAGTTCGTCTACAACCTCAACGTTCCTGCGCGCTGGGGGCAATCGCCGTTCACCAACATCACGCTCGACATCACCGTGCCCGAGGATTTGCGCAATCTCTATCCGACCGCGCATGACCGCCATCTGTTTGCAGGGCTTGACGATGCCGCCCTGCTTGACCGCGCCCGCCAGCGCGATCTGGGGTTGCGCAGCCTGGAAGACCTGACTTTCGCCCATTTCGCGCCTGAGATGGAGCAGATCGTGATCGCCTATTACGAGATCATGACCGAGGGCGATGCCACCGGCCAGCCATTCACCTTCCCGATACCGACGGTCAACATCACCGAGGATTTCGATTGGGACAGCCGGGTCGCCAGCGCGATTTTTGATAATGCCGCCAAGGTCGGGTCCTCATACTTTCAGAACTTCATCGGGAGCCAATATATACGCGATCCGGCGAACGGCGAACGGCGCCCCAATCCGGACGCCTATGCGCCGGGCGCGGTGCGATCGATGTGCTGCCGCTTGCAACTCGACCTGCGCGAATTGCTCAAGCGCGGGAACGGGCTGTTCGGTTCGGCCGAGATGACCGGTTCGCTCGGAGTGGTTACGATCAATATGGCGGCGCTGGGTTACCGCTTCAAAGGCGACCTTGATGGCTTCACGGCCGAACTCGACCGGCTGATGGACATCGCCAGCTCCACGCTCGAGAAGAAGCGGATATTCGTCCAGAGCATGTATGATCGCGGGCTATATCCCTATACCGCGCGATACCTGCCGTTCCTGCGCAATCACTTCTCGACCATCGGGGTGAACGGGATGAACGAAATGGTGCGGAATTTCACCGGCGATGCCCACGATCTGACCGCTCCGGAAGGGATAGAGATGGCGCTCGGCATCCTCGACCACATGCGCGCGCGGCTGGTTGGCTACCAGGCACGAACCGGCAATCTCTACAACCTCGAGGCCACTCCGGCAGAGGGGACGACGTATCGGTTCGCCAAGGAAGACCGCAAACGTTTCCCCGATATCCTGCAGGCAGGCAGCGGCGATAACATTTATTACACCAACAGCTCGCAAATCCCCGTCGATCACACCGAAGATCCGTTCGAGGCGCTGGAATTGCAAGATGATCTGCAGTGCAAATACACGGGCGGCACGGTGCTGCACCTCTATATGAGCGAGAAGCTGTCGAGTTCGGATGCGGCGCGCGGGTTCCTGCGCACCGTGCTGACCCGCTACCGTTTGCCCTATGTCACGCTCACCCCGGTATTCTCGGTGTGTGATACGCACGGCTATCTTGCGGGCGAGCAGCCCGACTGTCCAGAATGCGGCAACAGCACCAAGGTTTGGACGCGGGTCATGGGCTATTTCCGTCCGGTCGACAGCTTCAATAAGGGGAAGGTCGGAGAACACCGCCAGCGCCGTCACTTTACCGAAGATGCCGCGATGGTGGAGAACCTGTTTGACCGCGCTGGCTGATCGCGCCGGAACCGAACGAAGGCGGGCGCGCGTCGCAGCTCCGTTCCACGCGATCACGCCATTCACCCTCCTCGACTTTCCTGGGCGCAGCGCCTGCATCCTTTGGGTGGCGGGCTGCAACATGCGCTGCGGTTACTGCCATAATCCGGAGATTGTGTTCGGCAAGGGAACGCTTACCGGCGAGGACGCGCTGGCGTTTCTACGGCGGCGGCAAAGACTGCTGGAAGGCGTGGTGCTTTCAGGCGGAGAGGCGACGACGTGGCCTCAACTTGTCACGTTTGCCGCGCAGGTGAAAGCTTTGGGGTTTGCGGTAAAGCTTGATACCAACGGTTTGCGGCCCGACGTGGTCGCGCGATTGCTTGATCACAGGCAGATCGATTATGTTGCGCTCGACTACAAGGCGCCGTCTGCAAGCTTCGAGAAGGTTACCGGAACCCGGGCCTTCGTTCGGTTTGCGCGGACGCTCGATTTGCTGTGCGGACAGGATCGGGTGCCGTTTGAAGTGCGCACCACGGTGCACGACGCGTTGCTGAACGAAGATGAGGTGCTGGCTATCGCTAATGATCTGGCGCGGCGTGGCTATCGGGGAACGCTGGCGGTGCAGCAGGCCGTGGCTGACCCGGATCGCCCGCTGCTCGCCCCGCTCCCGCCGGTGCGGCGCAAGCTCGATACGGCGTGGCTGGCAAGTCGCTCTCCGATAAGGCTGGATTTCCGCTGAGCCATTTCAGGTCAGCAGATGAGGCCGAGGCCATTCATAGCGGCTTCTCCGAAACGGCATAGGCTTTCGGCGGACGCTGGCCAACTTGGTGCCTGTTCATCCCACCGCAAGCCAAACCGTGTATTCCTGTCGACGAACCGAGTTCATCAACGCACAGGAGACACAGGATGAGCGCCTATACTTTCCGTTCCTCGCGCCCTGACCACTGGGTCAGCCCGCGTCCTACCCGCGATCCGGCGCGTCTGTCGGCGATCCACGGCCCGCTGCGGCCGATGCAGCAGCCCGGTCTGCTTGCACGGCTGTTCGCGCTGAACTGACGCGCGCCCAAGCAATCTTGCAATTGCCACGCGCCGCCCGTATAGACGGCGCGTCTTTTCTGACATTGGTAGCATATCCAGCCCCTCCGGTGACCTTGTCCCGGGCGGCGCGGCCCCCTACCTGAAAGCCGTTGGGAATGACGCCGGAATTCACGCGAAGGGATACGAGGCTTTATGGCCGAGCAGAAAAATAGTGCCGAACCCAAGGCCGAAGAAAAAAAGCGCAAGACCTCACCTGGCGAATTCGTCAATCAGGTGCGCGCCGAAGGCAGCAAGATCGTGTGGCCGACTCGTGAAGAGACGGTGCGCACTTCGATCTTCGTGTTCATCTTCATGCTGATCCTCGCGCTGTTCTTCCTCGCTATCGACAGCGCGTTCGGCGCGATTGTGCGCGGCGCGATCGGCCTGCTGCAATAAGGCCCCGGCCAGTTCATTCTGCCCGTCAGACCCACTCTCAAGGACATTTCATGGCTCGCTGGTATATCATTCACGCCCATTCCGGTTTCGAAAACAAGGTGCGTGACGCAATCATTTCCGAAGCCGGACGGCTTGGCCTTTCCGAAGGCGTTGAGGATATTCAGGTTCCCACCGAAACCGTGACCGAGGTGAAGCGCGGCAAAAAGGTGCAGGTCGAACGCAAGTTCATGCCCGGCTATGTGCTGGCCAAGCTGAACATGACCGATGATGTCTATCACCTGGTCAAGAACACCCCCAAGGTCACCGGCTTTCTGGGTTCGGGCACCAAGCCGCAGCCGATTTCCGAACGCGAAGCCGCGCGCTATTTCGGCGGCGTGGCCGAAGCCAAGGCAACCCCCAAGCACGAAATCAGCGTCGATTACGAAATCGGCGATTCGGTCAAAGTGCTCGACGGCCCGTTTGCCAGCTTCAACGGGATCGTCGAAGAACTCGATTTCGACAAGGCCAAGGTCAAGGTTTCCGTGTCGATCTTCGGCCGCGCGACCCCGGTGGAACTCGATTTCGAGCACGTCGAACTGGCGAAGTAGCCCTCGGCCTTTTGGGGCCTGTTTCAATCATTGGCCTGTGGCCGACCATGTATTGTATGCAGACTGCGCCACTTATGCGGCTGCGGTTCGCGCGGCGATTTCGGGTGAAATTTTATGTTTACAGGCCTTTGGCAAGGCGTCATGCTCTCGTTCGGCCAATCGTCGAAACCTGTGGGGGGGGGCGACAAAATAACGGAGGATGGCGGGCGTGAAAGGGACGATACTCGGATATAATCAAGCGGAGAACAAGGGCGCGATTTCCCATTCCGAGGGTGCGCGGATTGATTTCCACCTCGAAAGCTGGAGAGGCGATCGTGCCCCCGCAGCCGGGATGGTCGTCGATTTTGAGATTGTCGACGGCGTGGCAAGCGATATTTACCCGATTGCCCAAGGCCCCGCGCACCTCCCCGGCGCGCAGCAAGGCGGGCAGGATACCGCGCTGCTGCTGGGCATCTTCGCGCTTGTTTCATTGGCGGTTGGCTACCTCACCTCGTGGATGGGGATTGGGTTCCTTTTTTTTCTGATTTCCGCAGGGCTGGGCCTTGCCGCAATCATCACCGGAAAGGATCAGGAGCGACGCACGGGCTATACGCTGGGCATGATCAATTGCGGCTGCCTTGTAGTCGGTACGGTGTTGGGCTTGGTGATCTTCATGATCTGGGGCGCCGCCATAATGGCAAATTTGTAACAGCGGCTGCGGCACTCCATCTTCGGGCACGGCCTGTCCGCTAAACGAGAGCGCCGTCGCGCCGAATGGCTCTAGTTCCCGCTCAAGCCTGTTGCCTTTTGCGCGGTGCACCATTAATGGCGCCCCTTCCCGCAAGGGATTCGTGTGGAAGGCGGGAATTCCCGCTGTTTGACCACTTAACATGAGAACACGATTTGCCGCGCCGATTGTGCGGTGGTTCGACAGTGTGAAAGGAACGGCCCCATGGCCAAGAAAATTGAAGGCTATATCAAGCTGCAGGTGCCCGCGGGCTCTGCCACCCCGTCGCCGCCGATCGGCCCGGCGCTGGGTCAGCGCGGCGTGAACATCATGGAATTCTGCAAGGCGTTCAATGCCTCGACGCAGGAAATGGAAAAGGGAATGCCGATCCCGACCGTGATCACGGTCTATGCGGATCGTTCATTCACCTTCATCACCAAGACCCCGCCCGCATCGTTCTTCCTCAAGAAGGCGGCTAAGCTCAAGTCGGGTTCGAAGGAGCCGGGCAAGATTTCGGCCGGAACCATCACCAACTCGCAGATCAAGGAAATCGCGGAAGCCAAGATGGCTGACCTCAACGCGAATGACATTGATCAGGCGATGAAGATCATCGCCGGCAGCGCCCGTTCGATGGGCCTTGAAGTGGTGGAGGGCTGAACCGATGACCAAGATTTCCAAAAAAGCCAAAGTGCTGGCCTCGCTCGACCGCGAAAAGCTTTACAGCGTTGACGAAGCACTGAGCGTGCTGCGCCAGTACAAGACCAAGTTCGACGAAACCGTTGAAGTCGCCATGAACCTCGGAGTTGATCCGCGTCACGCCGATCAGATGGTGCGCGGCATGGTGTCGCTGCCTTCGGGCACCGGCAAGGACGTGAAGGTGGCCGTGTTCGCGCGCGGCGACAACGCCGAAAAGGCGCTGGCGGCTGGTGCTGACAAGGTCGGCGCTGAAGACCTGATGGAAGATATGCTGGCGGGCAACCTCGATTACGACCGCGTGATCGCTTCGCCCGACATGATGGCGGTGGTTGGCCGTCTGGGCAAGACGCTCGGCCCCAAGGGGCTGATGCCGAACCCCAAGCTGGGCACCGTCACCCCCAACGTCGCGCAGGCGGTCAAGGACGCCAAGGGCGGCCAGGTCGAATACCGCGTCGAAAAGCAGGGCATCATCCATTCGGGCATCGGCAAGCTGAGCTTCTCCGACGACGCGCTGAAGGCCAACTTCAAGGCGCTGACCGAAGCGGTGGTGAAGTCCAAGCCTTCGGGTGCCAAGGGCAAATATGTGCGCAAGGTCACCGTGACCTCGAGCATGGGCCCGGGCCTCAAGGTTGACCTTTCGGAAGTCGAAGGGGCGTAATTTGTGGGGCGAAGCCGCACCAGCGGCTTCGTTTCCTCGCTCACGCGACCTGACGGTCGCATCGCTGCGGGCAGCCGGTCGGCCTTGCGAGCCCTGTGGGCTCGTTGGGCGGCAATCGCCTAACAATAATGGGGTCGGGGGCTGTGTGCTTCCGGCCCCTTTGTTTCCCGTATCAACCCTTTGGATCAGGCCTGCGCGTCAGATTCCGCCGGGGGTGCAAGCGTAACCGCCCGCCGTCAGCCCTTCGATCAGGCTGTCGCAGCAGGTCTTGAGAGCGTCTGCGCTGGTTGATCGCACCACGAAATTGGCACCCACCCGGCCTTCACGGAAAAACGGGTAGGATCCGATCTGGCAGGCCTCGTGCGCGGCTTCGGTGCGGCGCAACAGGTCGGCGACTTCGCTTTCGGCAATCCAGCAGCCGATGGTTTCGGTGAGCAGCGGCGCGCCGCCTTCCAGCTCGCCCGTCAGCGCGTCGAGCATTCCCGCCGTGATATGCGGCACGCCCGCCATCAGGAACAGGTTGCCGCGCCGGATGCCGGGCGCGCCGGACATGCGGTTGGGGATCAAGTCGGAACCCTCAGGCACGCGCGCCATGCGCAGCCGACCTTCATTAAGCCCGCCGCGGGTTTCATAATAACGTTCGAGCAGCGCGCGCGCTTCGGGGTGAACCACCACCGGCACGCCCAATGCGGCGGCGACCGCATCGACGGTGATGTCATCATGCGTCGGGCCAATGCCGCCGGTGGTGAACAGGTAATCATAGGCGGCGCGAAGATCGTTCACTGCGGCCACGATCCGGCTTTCGACATCCGGCACCACCCGCACTTCGGCCAAGCGGATGCCCTGCACCTGGAGCCAGCTGGCCACCTGCGCGATGTTCTTGTCATGCGTGCGGCCGGAAAGGATTTCATCACCGATAACGACAAGTCCGGCGGTCCAGATTTTTTCAGGAGAGGTCATGGCCAAAGATTAGGGGAGAATGACAACAATCAAAAGAGATTCGTCGCCATCTCCCCTGACTTATTCCGCTGCCTCAAGCTGCTCGCCAGCCGATTGAGCATTCGCTCCCGCTCGCGTGAAGGTCAGGATGCCATCGGTCAGCGGATCGCGCTTCATCCGCTTGCGATCCAGCAGATATTCCTGATTGAGCCGCCACGGATAGGACACCGAATTGCGCGGCATGATGTGTTTGCCGCGCTGGATATATCCGCTTGAAAAATCGAACACGTCATCTTCGACAATCGCGACTTCGCCTTCGGGGGTGAGCGCCGGGACGGCGATAGTCGCGCCGGTCTTGCGCATATGTTCCAGCACCCGGCAGACAAAATCGGAATTGATATCTGCGCGCAAAGTCCAGCTGGCGTTCAAATATCCGAACACCACCGCAAGGTTGGGCAGGTTCGAGAACATGCAGCCCTTGTAATAGAACCGCTGGTTGAATTCGACCGCTTCGCCATCGACAGAAATCGCGATCTTGCCCGCCACCGCCAGTTTCAGCCCGGTTGCCGTCACCACGATATCGGCGGGCAGGAACTGCCCATCGGTCAGCCGCACACCGCCCTTTTCGAAACTGGCGATATGGCCGGTGACGACGCTGGCCTTGCCCGCATTCATCGCATCGAAAAGATCCTGATCGGGCACCAGACAAAGCCGCTGTTCCCACGGATTATACGGCGGGGTGAAGCTGGCCTTGTCGTAATCCGGGCCGAGCGCTTCTTCGATCTTTGTGTAGAGCGCGTCTTTCACCTTCTGCGGCTTGTCGCGCGCCATCTTGAACGCATAATCCTGCATCCGGATGTTCTTGAAACGGGTGATTCGGTAGGCGAGGTTTTCGGGTAGAATCTTGCGTAGGAAATTGGCGATCGCATCCTTTGCCGGGCGGGAGAACATCCACGTCGGCGTGCGTTGCAGCATGGTGACGTGCGCGGCATCTTTCGCCATTGATGGCACGATTGTCACCGCAGTTGCGCCCGATCCGATCACCACCACGCGTTTGCCCGCGTAATCGAGGTCTTCGGGCCAGAATTGCGGGTGGATCACCTGACCTTCAAATTCGCCGAAATCGAAGCCCGGATCGTAAGGCTCGTCATAATCGTAATAGCCTGATCCGAGATACAGGAAATTAGCGGTCATGCGGGTGCGCGATCCGTCGGTCAGTTCAATCTCGACATGCCAGCGCGCTTCGTCGTGGCGGAAATCGGCACTGATCACCTTGTGGCCGAGACGCATATGCTGGCGGATGCCGCGCTCATCGACGATATGGTCGAGGTAATCGAGGATCGCTGGCGCATCGGCGATCGATTTTTCATGCCGCCACGGTTCGAAATCGAAGCCCAGCGTGTGCATATCGCTATCCGAACGGATGCCGGGATAGCGGAACAGATCCCACGTGCCGCCCAGATTATCGCGCCGGTCGACGATGGCGTAGGTGTGATGCGGGGCCTTTGATTCCATATGCGCGGCCATGCCGATCCCGGAAATCCCGGCACCAACGATCAGCACGTCGAAATCTGGTGGTGTTGCAAGCATGACAGGCCCTCTCTCCCTTGTTGACACTGATGTAACCACAGGCTTTGCGCAAAAGCGAGTCTTGAATGGCATTCTGCAACTGACTTTTGGGTGACGCGGGCAGGCCGAACCGCTAGGCGCGCAGGCATGAGAATGTTGCTACGTCTGTCGGGCCCCCTGACCGTTCTTGCCTTGGCCGTGCCGCTTGCCGCGCAGGATGATGAGGTTCTGAACGTGGAACCTCGGCCCGAAATCATCGTTACCGGGCGCGGGCTTGATCCGGCACTGTCGACCAGCATCTACGCCACCACCACGCTGGAACGCGATGTGATTATCGCCAGTCCGTCGGGCCGGATCGAGGATGTGCTGCGCGGCGTGGCGGGATTCCAGCAGTTTCGCCGTTCGGACAGCCGTTCATCCAACCCGAGCGCCCAAGGCGTGACGCTGCGCGCGTTGGGCGGCAATGCCACCAGCCGCGCGCTGGTGCTGCTGGACGGGGTGCCGATTGCCGATCCGTTCTTCGGCTTTATCCCGTTGTCCGCCATCGCCCCTGAAACCTTGGGCACCGTGCGGGTGACGCGCGGCGGCGGGTCGGGGCCGTTTGGTGCTGGCGCACTGGCGGGCACGATCGAGCTGGAAAGCGCCGCACCCGGAGAGAGCGCGCCATTGCTCGCCAGCGCAGCGATCAACAGCCGCGCCGAAAGCGAACTCAGCGGCGTGCTGACCCAGCGATTGGGGCGCGGGTTCGCGGTTGCCAGCGGGCGCTGGGATCGCGGGCAGGGGTTCTTTACCACGCCCGATGATCAGCGCGTCCCCGCCACTGCGCGCGCCGGGTTTGATAGCTGGAACGCGGCCCTGCGGGCGGTCGCCCCGCTGACCTCAGATGTCGAACTGCAAGCCCGCGTCGCGGCATTCCGCGATAACCGCACCTTGCGTTTTGACGGCGCAGATTCGACCAGCGAAGGGCAGGAGGCCAGCCTGCGTATCGTTGGGCGCGGGGCGTGGCAATTCGATGCACTCGCCTATGTTCAGGCGCGCGATTTTACCAATGTGGTGATCAGTTCGACCCGCTTTACCCCGGCACTCGATCAGCGCGCCACGCCATCAACCGGGGTGGGCGGCAAGTTCGAACTGCGCCCGCCGCTGGCCGAAGCGCACGATATCCGCATCGGTGCCGATTACCGCCGCGCCGATGGGGAATTGCAGGAAGACGCGATCAGCGCCTTTACCGGGCTTTTCACCGAACGCCGCCGCGCGGGCGGGGCGACTGCCAATCTCGGGCTGTTTGTCGAGGATGACTGGCAGATCGGCCCGCTGCTGGTCAACGGCGGGCTGCGCGCGGATCGCACCAGCATTACCGGCGGATTTTTCCGCGCGGTCGATCATGCCGGGGTGCCGGTCAATATAATCAGCGCACCTGACCGGTCGGACTGGGCGGTAAGCTGGCGCGCGGGCGCGTTGTTCTATGCCACCCGGCGGCTGGATATCCGTGCCGCCGCCTATACCGGACTGCGCCTGCCGACCTTGAATGAACTCTACCGCCCGTTTGTGGTGTTTCCGGTGGTGACTGAGGCCAATGCCGCGCTGGAGAATGAACGGCTTGAAGGGTTCGAGGTGGGGCTGGACTGGCAGCCGATCAATCAAATCGTTCTGTCACTCACCGCGTTCGATAACGAGGTTGAAAACGCCATCGCCAATGTGACCATCGCCCCCAACCTGCGCCGCCGCGAAAACCTGCCCGCGATCACCGCGCGCGGGGTTGAGGCGAGCCTTGCTGCCAAATTCGGCGCGGTCACTATCGATGGTTCGCTGGCCTGGACCGACGCCGAGGTGCGGGGCGAAGGCGCTTCGCTTGATCTTGACGGGAACCGTCCGGCGCAAACCCCCGAATTCGCCGCGTCGGTCACGTTTGGCTGGCAGCCTGCGCCCGGTTGGCGGGTGGCGGGAACCCTGCGTCACGTTGCTGCTCAATTCGAGGATGATCGCGAGGCCGATCGGCTGGCACCGGCCACCACGCTGGACGCATTTCTCACTGCGCCGCTCGCCGGAAAGCTTTCAATGGTGGTGCGGGCTGAAAATTTAACGGACGAGACAATCATCACCCGCAATCAGGGCGGATCGATCGATCTGGGCGCGCCGCGCACCGTGTGGCTGGGTTTACGCTACGGCTTCTGACCTTGCTTGCGGCAACGCATCATTGTTGCGTTTGCGAATTCTATATTGCAATTATGGTGCGCCGCAACACATTATGTTGCATTTTTGCTACTATTAATCAGAAGTTTGTCTGCGCCGCTTGTGAGCGCGCGGAGGCCTGATAGGTTTCATCTCACAACCCCAATATCGGCGCAAAGACCGGCTGGGGTGGAGAGAGGGAGACACTGATGCGCAAGTTTGCAGCCTTTGCTGGCGGCCTGATGGCCTGCAGTTCACTTACCACCCCCGCCTTTGCTCAGGATGCGGCCGAAGACGCTCCGGCCGTGCGGGAAGGCAACGTCATCATCGTGACCGCCACCCGCCGCGCGCAGGACGTGCAGGACATTCCACTGGCGGTGACCGCGATTTCGCCGCAGCAGCTGGAAAATCAGGGCGTGAGCGATATCCGGCAGATCTCGGCGCTCGCACCAAGCTTCACCAGTTCACAAGCGCAGTTGGCGTCAGGCTCGGTCGTGCTGCGGGTGCGCGGGATCGGGACCACATCGAACAATATCGGCTTCGAAAGCGCTGTCGGCATCTTTGTCGATGGTGCGTATCAGTCCCGCCCGGGCGTCGCGCTCAACGAATTTGTCGATGTCGAGCGGGTCGAAGTCCTCCGTGGGCCGCAAGGCACCCTGTTCGGCCGCAACACTTCGGCCGGCGCGCTCAACGTCACCAATGTCCGTCCGGACGTTACCGAATTCGGCGGCTTCGTGAATGCTGGCTACGGCAATTTTGACGAGATCAGCGTGCAAGGTGCCATCAACGTTCCGATCGTCAGAGACACGGTGGCCGTTCGCCTGACCGGCGCCTTTCGTGAGCGTGACGGGTTTCTGACGGTCGCTGATCGCAACGGGAACGACATTGGCGATACCAATGATGTCGATCAGTGGTTGGTGCGCGGCCAGATCGGATGGGATACCGATAGCGGGTTGCGTGGACGCATCATCGCCGATTTTTCCAATAGCACATCAAGCTGCTGCGGCGCGATTGAACTGTTTCAGTCACCATTGGTGACCGGCGGGGCGTTTGCCGCGGTCGGGCTTGGCGCGAATGGCGGCAATGGCCAGCCTTCGGTATCGACCACGCCGCGCGATCAGGGGGCGTTTGAGCAGGCGCTCAACAACCGCGTCGTCTCGGCCAATTTTGCCCCGATTGCAGATATCGACAATTACGGCGTGACCGGCGAACTGGAATTTCCGGTGTCGGACAATGCCGATCTGATCTTCATCGGCTCCTACCGCAAATTCGAAAGCTTCGAAAACTACGATTCGGATTTCAGCGGGCTTGATATCTTCAACGTCGATGCGCTCAATCTCGATATCGAAACCTGGACTGCTGAACTGCGGCTTCAAGGCGAAGCCTTTGGCGGCAAGCTCAACTACATGGTCGGCGGCTTCTATTCGGACGAACAGCTTGACCAGTCGGTCAGCTTTTCGCTGGGACAGGACTTTGGCGAGAATGTCGGTGCGCTGCTGTTCGTGCCGACCGGCGGTGCGCTTGGCCCCAACCCGCTGTCGGTGTTCACCGGGGTTGATCCGGCAGGCACCACCAACACCAACCGGTTCCAACAGGATGCCAAGAGCTACGCCATCTTCACGCATAATTCGTTCGAGATCACTGACGGGCTCGAGCTGACTGTCGGTGCGCGTTATTCGTGGGAAGACAAGGAGGGCGGCTTTACCCAGACAGCGGTCAACAACCAGATCTGCCCGGCGGTTCTGGGTGCGCTGGGCGGGGTTCCGGGCGCTTTGCAACCTGCCTTTATCGGTCTTGGCTGTTTCGGCTTCACCGCTCCGGCTGATCTGCCGCAGGCGGCCGTCTTGCCGCTGCCGCGTACCTTCCAGGAAAACTTCAACGACGAAGAACTGATTTACACCGTCAAACTGGGCTATGAATTCAGCCCGTCGATCAATACCTATGCCAGCTTCACGCATGGTTATAAGGCGGGTGGGATCAACCTTGATACCACCGCAGCGGTGGACGGGGCCGATCCAACCTTCCTTTCGGAAGAGGTTGATGCCTACGAAATCGGGCTAAAAGGCCAGACTGCCAATGGCGATCTGACGGTCAATGTCGCGGCATTTTATGAAGAATTCACGGACTTCCAGGTGCTCGAATTCACCGGAACCGCATTTGAAACGTTCAACGTGCCCAAGGCCGAAACGAAGGGCGTCGAAATCGAAGGGCTGTTCCGGCCCAATGACGAACTGACCTTCAACTTTGGCGCGACCTTCCTTGAGGCGAGCTACCCCGACGATTGCGCTGGTACGCAGACATCGGTTCAGGTGGTGGCGCTGTGCGGCAATGATCTGACCAACGCGCCGCAAATCGTCGCGTTGATTGGCGCATTGTGGGAAAAGCCAATCAATGCTTCGACCGAAGTGTTCCTGTCAGGCCAGGTGCGGATGGAGGATGATCAGCGCACCTCGACCCAGGCGATCATCCTGCCCGATGCCGCCGCCATCGCGGCCAATGGCGGTTTGCAGCAGGCGATCGATGCTGCCGACCCGATCATCGCCGATATTCAGGATGGCAAAGCCTTCGTGAACCTGCGCGGCGGACTGCGCTTTGCTGGTGGTCAGTACACGATCGAGGGCTGGGTCACGAACCTCACCAACGAAGTGGTGCGCGGGGTGACATTCAACACCACCTTGCGCGGAACCGGCGCGGCCAATTCACGTTCAGCCTTTGTCCTGCCGCCGCGCCAGTATGGTGTTACGCTGCGCGCCAAGTTCTAGGACGCGCAGGCTTCGGCCACAAAAAAGGGCGGCTCGATGGTTCGAGCCGCCCTTTTTTGTTGTTCTGTGAGTCCCCGCGAAGACGGGGTTCTCAGTCCGGTGAAGCATGATCGTGCCTGAGGCTCCCGCCTGCGCGGGAGCGCAAAACAAACTACATACTCCGCGCGATCAGCATCTTCATCACTTCGTTCGATCCGCCGAAAATGCGCGTGATGCGGGCATCGCGGTACATCTTGGCGATCGGATATTCGTTGATATAGCCCGCGCCGCCATGCAGTTGCAGGCACTTGTCGACGACTTCGCCTTGCAGTTCGGTCACCCAGTATTTCGCCATCGACGCGGTGGCGACATCGAGCTCGCCCCGGAGCAGTTTGGCGATGCAATCATTGACGAACACCCGTGCCGCCGTGCCGCGCGCCTTGAGATCGGCGAGCACGAACTGGGTGTTCTGGAAATCCCAGATCGTCTGCCCGAAGGCCTTGCGCGATTTGACATATTCGACCGTGGTATCGAGCGCCTTTTCGATCCCCGTGGCCGCGCCGATGGCGATCACCAGACGTTCCTGCGGCAATTCGCCCATCAGCTGGTAAAAGCCCTTGCCCTCGACCCCGCCGAGCACGTTTTCGGCCGGCACGAAGACATTGTCGAAGAACAGTTCCGACGTATCGGCTGCATCAAGCCCGATCTTGTCGAGTTTCTTGCCTCGCTGGAACCCTTCGGCGCCTTCGGTTTCCAGCAGCATCAGCGAGATGCCCTTGGCCCGTTCGTTCGGGTTGGTCTTGGCGACGACCACGATGAAATCGGCGGTTTGCCCATTGGAGATATAGGTCTTGGCCCCGTTGATGCGGTAGCCATTGCCATCGCGCAGGGCGGTGGTGGTGATCGCCTGAAGGTCGCTGCCCACCCCCGGCTCGGTCATCGCAATCGCGCTGACCAATTCGCCGCTGACCAGCTTGGGCAGGTATTTCAGCTTCTGTTCTTCGGTGCCGTGGCGCACCAGATAGGGCAGGATGATCGTATTGTGCAGGCTGGCGGCGAACCCATCAACGTCGTGTTTGGCCTGCTGATCGATCACCACCAGATCATGCCGGAAATCGCCGCCGTGGCCGCCATATTCGGTCGGGACACTCACGCCGAGCAGGCCTGCTGCCCCGGCTTCGCGCCAGAATTCGCGTTCCACCATACCATCGTCACGCCATTGCTGGACGCGCTTTTGCGGGGCGTGCTGCTGATAGAATTTGCCGACGGCATCAGCGAAAATGGCGATTTCTTCTTCTTCCATGAAGGCCGGTTGCGGCACGTTGATGACGGGCATTTCTTTCTCCTTATGATCCCAAATACTGTCGGTTCGCTTACCCAAGCCGCCAAAAATGTTTCGCGTGAAACATTGGGCTAGCGCGGTCTAAGGCGGGTCTAGGCAGGGTCTGGGGCGACCGGGCCAAGCAGGATTACCCGCCGTGGGGCGAAACCGTTGCTTATTTCCCCGTCCAGTTGGGTTTGCGCTTTTCGGCGAAGGCCGCCGCGCCTTCGCGCGCATCATGGCTGACGAAAACCGGCCCGATCAATTGCCCCTGCTTGGCGTAGCGATCTTCCATAGCCCAGCCGCGCGATTGCTTCATCACCTGTTTGGATACCTTCACCGCCAGCGGGCCATTGGCCGCGATTTTCGCGGCCAGCGCCTTTGCGCCGTCCAGCGCCGAACCTTCGGTGACTTCGTTGATCAGGCCGATTTGATAGGCGCGCTCTGCCCCGATGAAATCGCCGGTCAGCGCCAGTTCCATCGCGATGCGTTCGGGGATCTGATCGGGCAGCATCATCACGCCGCCAGCAGCGGCCACCAGTCCGCGCTTCACTTCGGGAATACCGAATTTGGCGTTGGCATTGGCGACCACCAGATCGCACGCGATCATCAGTTCCAGCCCACCTGCCAATGCATAGCCTTCGACCGCCGCGATCAGCGGCTTGGCGGGCGGGGCCTGCACCACGCCGCCAAACCCGCGCCCTTCGACGCTGGGGGTTTCGCCGCGCAGGAAGCCTTTGAGATCCATGCCCGAACAGAATGTCCCGCCCGCGCCGGTGATGATGCCGACGCGCAGATCATCCTCGGCGTCCAGCCGATCCATCGCCGCCGCGATTCCTTCGGCCGCCGCCTTGGTCATCGCATTCTTGGCTTCGGGACGGTTGATGGTGACGATCAGGATGCCGTCTTCAACCTCGGTCAGCACTTCGGGTGGGGTATTCTCGCTCACGGCTGTCTCCCTATTGATTTTAGCATTGCGAATTGAAACTCAATTCTTGTGCAAGTGGTGGAGGCGGTTTACCAACACGTCAACCGCAATTTCGTTATATCGGAGAGGATCACCATGGCTGAAGCATATATCATCGACGCAGTGCGCACCCCGCGCGGGATCGGCAAGCAGGGGAAGGGCGCGCTGGCGGCGCAGCATCCGCAGCATCTCGCCGCCACGGTGATGAAGGCGATTGCGGAGCGCAACCACCTCGACACCAGTACGGTTGATGACGTGATCTGGTCGGTTTCGACGCAGGACGGGATGCAGGCGGGCGATCTGGGCCGCATGGCATCGCTTGACGCGGGCTATGACATTACCTCATCGGGCACCACGCTAGACCGGTTCTGCGGCGGCGGGATTACCAGCGTCGCGCTGGCATCGGCGCAGGTGATGAGCGGGATGGAAGATTGCATCGTCGCTGGCGGAACCGAGATGATGAGCCTTACCTCGGCCATGTCTCAGGAGAAAATGCGCGCCGGGCTGAAACCGCCGATGATGGGCAGCTATAACGAACGCCTGCAGGCGGTGCATCCGCAATCGCATCAGGGCATTTGCGGCGATGCGATTGCCAGCATGGAAGGCTTCACCCGCGCCGATCTGGACGCGGTCGGCTACCGTTCGCAGCAACGCGCCGCCGAAGCGATGGCGGCGGGCCGATTCGCCAAATCGCTGGTGCCGGTGGTGGCGGATGATGGCACCGTGCTGCTCGACCACGATGAATACCCGCGTCCGCAGACGACGATGGACGATCTGGCCAAGCTGGAACCGGCCTTTCCCAAGATTGCCGATGTGCCGCTGGACGAGAAGGGCACGACATTTCGCAAGCTGATCAACCAGAAATATCCTGACCTCGACATTCAGCATTTCCACCACGCGGGCAATTCGTCCGGCGTGGTTGACGGCGCGGCGGCGGTGCTGATTACCAGCAAGGACTACGCGCAAAAGCACGGGCTGAAACCGCGCGCGCGCATCGTTGCCACCGCCAATATGGGCGATGATCCCACGCTGATGCTGAATGCGCCGGTGCCTGCCGCCAAAAAGGTGCTGGCGAAGGCGGGCCTCACGGTGGACGATATCGACCTGTTCGAAATCAACGAAGCTTTCGCGGTGGTCGCCGCCAAGTTCGTGCGCGATCTGGGGCTGGATTGGGACAAGGTCAACGTCAACGGCGGATCAATCGCGCTGGGCCATCCGATTGGCGCGACGGGGTCGATCCTGATCGGCACCATCGTCGATGAATTGGAAGCGCGCGGCGGGCGTTATGGCCTGGTGACGATGTGCGCGGCGGGCGGCATGGCCCCGGCGATCATCGTTGAACGGGTCGATGGTTTTGTCGACTAACATCGCTGACAACACCCCGGTCATCATCGGGGTCGGTCAATATTCGGAGAGGGTTGGCGAACCCGGTTACGCCGCCCTCTCCTACATGGACCTTGGCGGACGGGCGCTGGCTGCGGCGATTGCGGACAGCGGCGCGACAGGGTCTGTGGCCGATGCCATCGACACGCTGGCCGCGATCCGCGCGTTTGAAATGTCGCGCCCGGATCGCAAACCGCCGTTCGGTGCGGCGGATAATGTGCCGCGCGCGCTGGCGAAGCGCGTGGGTGCCAACCCGGCGCGCGCGATCCTCACCCCCACCGGCGGGCAGACCAATCAGCAATTGGTGGGCGAATTTGCCGCAGCGATCGCGGCGGGGGACAGCCAATGCGCGGTGATCGTGGGATCGGAGGCGATCTCGACCGTGCTGGCGCTGACCGCCAAGGGTGAGGCACCCGACTGGTCGGAAGCCATCGGTGGCGCGTTCGAGGATCAGGGCTTCGGGGTCGAGGAGCTGCTGGAGCCCGCGCTGTTCGCCCATGGCGCGAGCGGGGCAATCCCGCTCTATGCGCTGGCGGAAAATGCGCGGCGGGCGAAGCTGGGCATGGGGCTGGAGGAATACCGGCTGGAAATCGGCAAGCTGTTCGCGCCCTTTACCCGCGTGGCCGCCGCCAACCCGCACTCCGCCGCCCCGGTGGAGCGCAGCGCGGAAGAATTGGCAACGGTGACGGCGCGCAACCGCATTGTCGCTGAGCCTTACCCGCGTATGACCGTGGCGCGCGATCAGGTGAATCAGGCCGCTGCGATCATTGTCGCAAGCGCCGGGCTGGCCCGCGCGCTGGGCGTGCCCGAAGCCAAGTGGGTGCATATCCACGCGGTCACTGCTGCGACCGAGTTGAAGCTGTCCGAGCGGCCCGATTTGTCCGCCAACCCCGCCTCCATCTCCAGCGTCGAAGCGGCATTGGCGCGGGCGGGGAAGGGCATGGATGACATCGCCTATATCGATTTCTATTCGTGCTTCGCCATCCCCGTGTTCAACCAATGCGACCATTTCGGCCTGTCCGCCGACGATCCGCGCGGATTGACGCTGACCGGGGGCCTGCCGTTCTTTGGCGGGGCGGGGAACAATTATTCCGCCCACGCCATCGTCGAAGCCGTGCAGCGGGTGCGCGCCGACCGGGGGGCTTTCGCGCTGGTGGGAGCGAATGGCGGGTGGATGAGCAAATATGCCACTGGCATCTACTCGACCACGCCCGCCGATTGGTCTGTGGGTGACCGCTTTGCCAAACTGCCCAAGGCGGCCAATGCCGTCCCCGCCTCCGCCGCGCCGTTCGATAGCGCGACGGTGGAAACCTACACCATCAACCGCTCCCCCAAGGGCGATGCGGCGATATTCATCGGGCGCAATCCGGCAGGCGAACGGGTGTGCGGCAATGCTGATCTGACCGACCCCGCAACCGCTGCGGCATTCGAAGGCGGCGCGCCGTTCGGAGCGCGACTGGCGGTGGTTCGCGATGAGCACGGGCGCAGCATCGGGCGGATCGCTTAGCGCATACCCACCCTTGCGCGAATCGCTGCCTTCGGGTATTTGGTTTCAATTGAAACTAATTGCTTGCCGCAGGGGATTGCCGCGATGAACGCACCGACCAACAAAGCTTCGGCCACCGACCTGTTTGAAAACCCCGCCGGGCTCGACGGGTTCGAATTCGTCGAATTCTGCGCGCCGGAAAAGGGCGTGCTGGAACCTGTGTTTCAGGCGATGGGCTTCACCCGCGTGGCGCAGCACCGTTCCAAAGACGTGGACCTGTGGCGACAGGGCGGCATCAATCTGATCGCCAATTACGAACCGCGCAGCGCCGCGTGGTATTTCGCGCGGGAACACGGCGCGGCAGCCTGCGGGATGGCATTCCGGGTGCGCGACGCGGCCAAGGCCTATGCCCATCTGATCGCCCAAGGGGCAGAACCCGTCGCCAACGAACCCGGCCCGATGGAACTACGCATCCCCGCGATCCGCGGCATCGGCGGCGCGATTTTGTATCTGGTTGACCGCTATGCCGATACGGGCGTTGGTAATGGTAAGGGTGGGGGCCTCACCATCTATGACATCGATTTTGAATACCTGCCCGGCGTTGATCCGCATCCCGTCGGCGCGGGCTTCCACACCATCGATCACCTGACTCACAATGTTTACACCGGGCGGATGAAGTATTGGGCGGACTATTACGAGACCCTGTTCAACTTCCGCGAGATCCGCTTTTTTGACATCAAGGGCGAATATACCGGCCTCACGTCCAAGGCGCTGACCGCGCCCGACGGCAAGATCCGCATTCCGCTTAATGAAGAAGGTGAAGGCGGGAAGGGCCAGATCGACGAGTTCCTCAAGGCCTTCAATGGGGAGGGCATCCAGCACATCGCGTTGATCTGTGATGATCTGCTGGCGTGCTGGGATCGGCTCAAGGCGCTGGGCGTCCCGTTCATGACCGCGCCGCCGGCGACCTATTACGACATGCTCGACGGACGCCTGCCCGGCCACGGTGAGGATGTGGACGCGCTCAAGATGCGCGGCATCCTACTCGATGGCTCGACAGAAGGCGGCCAACCCCGGTTGCTGCTGCAAATCTTCGCGCAGGCGCAGGTTGGCCCGGTGTTCTTCGAATTCATCCAGCGCAAGGGCGATGACGGCTTTGGTGAGGGCAATTTCAAAGCCCTGTTCGAAAGCATGGAACGCGACCAGATCATCCGCGGCGTGTTGAACGTTGAGGAACCGGCGGAGTAGGCGCAAACCGTTCTCCCATCCCCGTTCGCCCTGAGCTTGTCGAAGGGCTGTTCTTCTTTGGGAAGGCAGGACAGAAGAAAAAGCAGGGCTTCGACAAGCTCAGCCCGAACGGAGTTGGTTATGACCAAAAACGCAGCACACCCCGTCGCACACCCGGTGAATCTGGCCGGCATCCACCATGCCGCCTATCGTTGCCGCGATGCAAAGGAGACGGTGGAATGGTATGCCCGCGTGCTGGGCATGACCTACACCACCGCCTTTGCCGAGGATCACGTGCCGTCAACCGGCGAATATGATCCCTATATGCACATCTTCCTCGATGCGGGGAACGGCAACATCATCGCCTTTTTCGAACTGCCGAACCAGCCGGACATGGGCAAAGACCCCAACACGCCCGCCTGGGTGCAGCACATCGCGCTGCGGGTGCCCGATATGGCGGCACTGCTGGCGGCCAAGGCGCATATCGAAGCGCAGGGGGTGGAGGTGCTCGGCCCGACGCATCACGGCATTTTCCAGTCGATCTATTTCTTCGATCCCAACGGGCACCGGCTTGAACTTGCCGCCGACATTGGCACGGCGGATCAATATGCCGAGCTCGCCCGCGTCGCGCCGTTGATGCTGGAAGAATGGTCGAAGACGAAGAAAGCCCCGCGCCACGCCGATTGGCTGCACGAAATCGCCCGCGCCGAGCACGCGGCGAAAGGCTGATCCCGGCACCATTCGATCCGGCGAACACCGCATTCGCCGCTCTGCCAATACTTACGCGATTCCGGGGGATGGCCCGTTCAGGCCTCCGCTGAACTGTCACGCGGCCCGGCGGGCCGTCCGCGCCGCGCTCCCTTGCTGACCGCCACCTTGACCCCGCGCCGCGCCAGCGCCTCACGCAACAGCACTTCGATCTCGGCGTTGACGCTACGCAGGTCAGCATCCGCCGCGCGTTGAAGCGCATCGTGAAGCGCCGGGTCAAGGCGCAGGGCAAAGGCTTTTTTTGCGGCCATGATGCAATCAGTAGAGCGACCCTGCGTTGACCACCGGCTGGGTTTCGCGCTCGCCGCACAGCACCACCATCAGGTTCGATACCATCGCCGCGCGGCGTTCGTCGTCAAGTTCGACCACGTTTTTCTCGGACAACTGGGTGAGCGCCATTTCCACCATCGACACCGCGCCTTCGACCAGTTTGCGCCGTGCGGCGATCACCGCTTCGGCCTGCTGGCGGCGCAGCATTGCGCCTGCGATTTCGGGAGCATAGGCAAGGTGGGTGAGACCGCATTCGTCCACCGTGATCCCGGCCACCGTCAGCCGCTCGATCAAGGCAGCGCGCAATTCAACGCCCACTTCCTCGTGATTGCCGCGCAAGGTCACTTCGAGATGTTCGATATCATCATAGGGGTAGCGAGAACCGATTGATCGCACCGCGGCTTCGATCTGGGCATCGACGAATTCGCGGTAATCATCGACGTCGAACAGCGCCTGTGCCGTATCGGTAACGCGCCAGACGACCTGCGCGGCCATTTCAATCGGGTTGCCGCGCGCATCGTTGACCTTGATCTTTTCCGAGATGACATTGTTGGCGCGCACCGCGATTTTCTTGCGCGTCAGCCACGGCAGCACCCAGCGCAGGCCTTCGCTGCGGTCAGTGCCCTTATACGCGCCGAACAGCTGGATCGCGGCGGCTTCGTTGGGGTTGATCATGTAAAACCCGGTGAGCACCAGAACACCGATCACACCGGTGATGATCGCACCAACCAGACGCAGCCCATCGGGATCGTCCGGGGTCATCGCGCTGATAAACAGCCACACTGCCGCGACCACCAACACCAGCGAAACCAGCAGCATCATATAACCGCTCTGCGTTGCCGCTGGGGTTTCCCGACTGCGATTGAGGGCGGGGGTATCAGCAATTGCCATGACGAATTCTCCGATTCGATATAATTATGATATCATATTTATATCAGGATGCGCGACGGTCAAGCGGATTCGGCCGGGCTGTTGATCAGCAAGGCACTGGCCAGTTCTTGCCCAGCGGGCCGTTGCGGCAATGCAGGTTCTCGGCCATGCTCAAGCGCGCGGGCCCCACCCGGCCTATATCAAGCGGCTGCGGGCGGGCATCCGGGTGAGAGGGGAATGGCAATGCGGATATTTGTGACGGGCGGCAGCGGCTATCTTGGCCGAAACCTGATCCGGCGGCTGGTCGCCGATGGGCATGACGTGGTGGCGCTGGCCCGCAGTGATGCTTCGGCGCAGGCGGTGGAAATGCTGGGGGCAAAGGCGGCGCGCGGCGATATTCTCGATCGCCAAAGCCTCGTCACCGGGATGGCGGGCTGCGCCGGGCTGGTTCACGCGGCGGCTGACACCGGCCATGCGATCCACGAACCCGATCAACACGCCACCAACCTTAACGGCACCCGCAATGTCTTCACCGCCGCGCGTGAGGCGGGCATTGGCCGCGCGGTACACATCAGCACCGAAGCGGTCTTGCTGTCGGGCAAGCCATTGATGGATGCGACCGAAGCACAGCCCTATCCGGCGCGCTTTGCCGGGAGCTATTCGGCCAGCAAGGCGGCGGCGGAGCAGATGGCGTTGAGCCTGTCATCGCCCGCCATGCCGATCATCGCGGTGCGCCCGCGCTTCGTTTGGGGGCGTGATGATACCACCGCGCTACCGCAGCTGATCGCCGCAGCGCGCAGCGGAAAACTCGCGTGGATTGCGGGCGGCACCTATCTCACATCGACGACCCATATCGATAACGCGGTTGAAGGGATCGTGCTGGCGCTGATGCATGGCAAGGCGGGCGAGGCCTATTTCATCGCGGATGACGAACGCAGCACATTCCGCAGCTTCGTTTCGCGCCTGCTGGAGGCGGCCGGGGTTGAGGCAACCGACAAAACCGTGCCACGCATGGTGGTGCGCGCAGTGGTGGCGGTTGGCAGCACGATTGAACGCCTGACCAGCGGGGCGATTGCAGCGCCGATTGGCGCGCAGGAATACGGCACGGTCGGGGTAGAGGTGACGCTGAATACCGAAAAGGCGCGCCGCGAACTTGGCTATCACCCGATCATCAGTGTGAACGAAGGAATGTCGACTGTCGTGCCTGCGGTGTAACCGCGCTCTGCGTCCGTCTGTTCGCCAAAAAGGCCCCCGGTATCGCTACCGGAGGCCTTTCTGTGTCACTCGCCATACGCTCAGTGATACGCTCAGTGATATTGGGCGTAGCTCACATCGAAGCGGTCAGCATTCATCACCTTGTTCCAGGCCGAGATGAAGTCGGCCACGAATTTGCCCTCGGCCCCGGCCTCGGCATAGACCTCGGCCTGAGCGCGCAGCATCGAGTTTGATCCGAACACCAGATCGGCGCGGGTGGCGCGGTATTTCTCCGCCCCTGTGGTGCGGCAGGTGCCGACATATTCCTCATCGCCGCTGCCATCCACGGGCGCCCACTTGGTTCCCATGTCGAGCAGGTTGCGGAAGAAGTCAGTGGTCAGCACGCCGACCTTGTCGGTGAACACGCCGTGCTTGCGGTTGCCGCTGTTGGCACCGAGCACGCGCAGGCCGCCGACCAGCACGGTCAGTTCGGGGATCGACAGGCCGAGCAGATGCGCCTTGTCGATCAGCATCTCCTCGGTGCGCACCGATGCCTTGGTCTTGAGGTAGTTGCGGAAACCATCGGCAAACGGTTCCAGCGGTTCGAAACTCGCCGCGTCGGTGTGTTCCTCGCCCGCATCGCCGCGCCCGCCTGTGAACGGCACGGCCACGTCATGCCCGGCATCCTTGGCCGCCTTTTCGACCGCAGCCGACCCGGCCAGCACGATTGCGTCGGCCATGCTGAGGCTTCCACGATGCGCGTCGATCACGCCGAGCACCTTGGCGAGTTCGTCGGGATCGTTCGCCGCCCAGCCGCTTTGCGGGGCCAGCCGCACCCGCGCGCCGTTGGCGCCGCCGCGATGGTCGGAATTGCGGTAGGTCGAGGCCGAAGCCCACGCGGCCTTGACCAACGCGCTGACGGTCAGGCCAGAGCCGAGAATAGCCGCCTTGAAGCGCGCCACTTCGGCACCAGCAGGCGCGGTGCCAGCGGGAACCGGATCCTGCCAGATCAGCGTTTCAGCCGGGACTTCCGGCCCCATGTAACGCACCTTCGGCCCCATATCGCGGTGGCACAGTTTGAACCACGCGCGCGCAAAGGCATCATCCAGCTGTTCGGGGTTGGCGAGGAAACGTTCGGAGATTTTGCGATATTCCGGGTCCATCTTCAGCGCCATGTCGGCGGTAGTCATCATCGTCGGCACCCGCTTGTTCGGGTCACGCGCGTCGGGGGCCATGTCTTCGGGATCAGGGTTGATCGGCGTCCACTGCTGCGCGCCTGCCGGGCTCTTCACCAGCTCAAAATCATATTTGAACAGGATGCGGAAATAATCGTGGCTCCACGACGTCGGGTTATTCGACCACGCTCCTTCCAGCCCGGACGTGGTGATGTTGCCTGCCGCGATTTCGGCCTCGTCCGTCAGCCAGCCAAAGCCTTGCAGATGCAGGTCTTCGCTTTCAGGCGCGCCGCTGAACGTGTCCGAAGGGGCAGCGCCATGCGCCTTGCCAAACGCGTGGCCGCCAGCGGTGAGCGCGACGGTTTCTTCGTCATTCATTGCCATGCGGGCGAAGGTTTCGCGGATATCGCGCGCGCTTTCCAATGGATCGGGATTGCCGCCCGGCCCTTCGGGATTGACGTAGATCAGCCCCATCTGGATCGCGGCGAGCGGGTTTTCCAAATCGGCGCCATCGTCAGGCCGGATGCGGGTGGCAACGCCTTCGTTGACCCACTGTTCTTCGGTGCCCCAATAGGTGCTTTCGGGTTCATAGACGTCTGCACGCCCGCCGCCAAAGCCGAACACCGGGCCGCCCATGCTTTCAATCGCGACATTGCCCGCGAGGATGAACAGATCGGCCCAGCTGATGTTGCGGCCATATTTCTGCTTGATCGGCCACAACAGGCGGCGCGCCTTGTCGAGGTTGCCGTTATCGGGCCAGGAATTGAGCGGGGCGAACCGCTGCTGTCCGCTGCCCGCGCCGCCGCGCCCGTCACCGGTGCGGTAAGTGCCTGCGGCGTGCCACGCCATGCGGATGAACAGCGGGCCGTAATGCCCGTAATCGGCGGGCCACCACGGCTGGTTATCGGTCATCAGCGCGGTGAGATCGGCCTTGAGCGCATTGTAATCGAGTGCGTTGAAGGCTTCGGCGTAGTCGAAATCCTCGCCGTAGGGGTTTGCGCTGCGCCCGCCTTCGGTCAGGATGTCGAGCTGCATTGCTTGCGGCCACCAATCGCGGTTGGTGCGGCCCAGCAGGCTGCGTGTTCCGGCATCGCCATTGAATGGGCAGCCGCTCATCTCGCCAGTTTTTGCGTCCATGAGTGTTCTCTCCTTACAGGTTGATTGCGTGAGACTCGCCAGTCGGGCGCAGTCTATGGATAGACAATGACGCTTTCACGATGGCGCGTCCAATCGATTAATGCGCGTGTATTGATTGATGGAAGCGATTGATGGGAGCGTGGGGCATCACGAAACCGAGGTGTCCTGCGCGCGCGACCGCTAACCCATCTGCGCGCGTTCCTGCCCGCGCTATCGCTTATGCTACTTGAGCGCGGTGCAGCAGCTTGTGATCGGCCAGCACCAGCGCCATCATCGCTTCGACCACCGGGGTGCCGCGGATGCCGACGCAGGGGTCGTGGCGGCCCTTGGTGACGACTTCGACTGCTTCGCCCGCGCTGTTGATCGATTCGACCGGGGTGAGGATGGAAGATGTCGGCTTGAACGCCACCCGGCAAACCACTGGCTGCCCGGTTGAAATCCCGCCCGCTGTGCCGCCCGCGTGGTTGCTGGCGTAGATTGGCTTACCCTCATTGCCGGGCCGCATCCGGTCGGCGTTTTGTTCGCCGGTCAGGCGCGCGGCCTCGAATCCGTCGCCGATTTCGACGCCCTTGACCGCGTTGATGCTCATCATCGCGGCGGCCAGATCGCTGTCGAGCTTGGCATAGATCGGCGCGCCCCAGCCTGCGGGAACGCCGGTGGCGACACATTCGACCACCGCGCCCAATGACGATCCGGCTTTGCGGGCTGCATCAACCTTGGCCTCCCACCGCTTGGCGGCTTCGGGATCGGGGCAGAAGAACGGGTTGTTTGCGATTTCAGTGTGGTCGATCCGCGCTGGGTCGATCCGGTCGCCGCCAAGCTCGCACACATAGGCCACGATGCTGACTTCCGGGATCACCAGCCGCGCCACCGCGCCCGCCGCCACCCGCGCCGCCGTTTCGCGCGCGCTGGAACGCCCTCCGCCGCGATAATCGCGGATGCCGTATTTGGCGTCATAGGCGTAATCGGCATGGCCGGGGCGATAGGATTGCGCGATGTCCGAGTAATCTTTTGACCGTTGATCGGTGTTTTCGATCATCAGGCTGATCGGCGTGCCGGTCGTCCGCCCTTCGAACACGCCCGACAGGATGCGCACCAGATCATCCTCGCGCCGCTGGGTGGTGAAGCGGCTGGTGCCCGGCTTGCGCGTATCCATGAACGGCTGGATATAGTCTTCGCTGATCGCCAGCCCCGGCGGGCAGCCATCCACCACCGCGCCCAGCGCAGGCCCGTGACTTTCGCCCCAAGTGGTAAAGCGCAGCACGCGCCCGAAGGTGTTCCAGCTCATGCCTTGCGCTTATGCGCAAACCCGCTGATTTGTCCACCAAGCCGTCATTGCGAGCGGCGCAGCCGCGCGGCAATCCAGCGCGTTCGTGTGCCGCTCTGGATTGCCGCGCTACGCTCGCAATGACGATAACCCCACTCAGGCTCTGGACTGTTCTCGTTCTGTCCGTCACAACCCTGCGCGCAAGCAGTGAAGCGGTAACGCAGACAGGGAATCATGATCGCCAAACTCTCAGGCAGGCTCGATGCGTTGGGCGAGGACTGGGCCATCGTCGATGTCGGCGGGGTCGGCTATCTCGTCCACTGTTCGCGCCGCACATTGGCCGCGCTGGGCGAAGTGGGAGAGGCCTGCACCGTACACACCGAATTGCAGGTGAGCGAGAACGACATGCGCCTGCTGGGCTTTGCCGACAGCGCCGAGCGTGACTGGTTCCGGCTGCTGACCGGTGTGCAGGGCGTGGGGAGCAAGGTGGCGCTGGCGATACTCTCGGCGCTCTCGACCGGAGAATTGCGCGACGCCTGCGGACGCGGCGATGCGGCGATGGTGGCAAGGGCGCAGGGCGTGGGGCCGAAACTGGCAAGCCGGATCGTCAACGAATTGAAGGATAAGGCGGGCGCGATGCCCGGAGGCGTGAGCGGGGTTGCGGTCGGCGTGACTGCCGCGCCTGCGGGAAGCAAAGGCGCGGACGCGGCCAGCGCACTCGAAAACCTCGGGTTCAAACCGGCGGTTGCGGCGCAAGCGGTGGCGCGCGCGCTGGAGGAACTGGGGGATGGCGCCAGCGAAGGCGACCTCATCCGCGTGGCATTGAAAAAGGCAGCATCCTAGGAGGAAGTCTCATGCGTATCATCACCACTCTTGCGCTCGCATTGGCCGTTATCGCCGCCGCCCCGCTCGCCGCGCAGGATCGCAGCGCGTTCAAACCCGGCCCGGTAATCACCGACTTCGGCCCGCACGCCCCGGTGCCGGGTATAACGCAACTGCCCGCCGACACCGAATTTGCGGTTGCTTTTGATGTGGCGACCCCGGCGGCGGAGGGCAGCGCCAATCGCGGGTTTGAAAGCGCGGCGCGGTTCCTCAATATGCACGTGGCGAACGGCGTGCCTCAGGAGAATATCCGGCTGGCGGTGGTGGTGCACGGCAAGGCCTCGCTCGAAGTGCTGACCAACGCCGCCCACGCCGCGAACGCAGCCGGGGGCGGGGGCGATAACCCCTCGGCCAAACTGGTGGAGGCGCTGCTGGAGGCGGACGTGCGCTTTATCCTGTGCGGGCAAAGCGCGGCGGCTTACGGCATCAAGCCCGAAGACCTGATCCCCGGCGTGGAAATGGCGCTGTCTGCGATGACCGCCCACGCGCTGTTGCAACAGAACGGCTTTACGGTGAACCCGTTTTGATGGGTGCGATGAACCCCACCCCTCGTCACCCTGAACTCGTTTCAGGGTCTATCCCGCCATCAGCGCAGGTCGATGGGAGGCAGCCCCAACCCAACCGCCAGATCATGCCAATCGGGATTCTCGCTCTCGATCAGGTTGATCTTCCACTGCCGGTGCCAGCGCTTCAATTGCTTTTCGCGGGCGATGGCGCGCTCCATGTCGCCCAGCAGCTCGTAACGGACGAGGCGGTGGACGTGGTAGCGGCTGGTGAACCCCTCGGCCACTTCGTTGCGATGCTGCCAGAGCCGCGCGGTGAGATTGCTGGTGACACCGATGTAAAGCGTCCCGTGCGGCTGGCTCGCGAGGATGTAGACGCAAGGCTGGCGCTCGGTTCGCATGGGATTGAGACTGCGGCACGATGGATGCTGAAACAAGTTCAGCACGACGATTTCTCAAAAGTTTGCCCCATCCCTCGTCACCCTGAACTCGTTTCAGGGTCCATCCCGCCATCATCGCGGTGGCAGCGCAATCGCGCGATGGCGAGCTTGTTGTGATGCGCCGCAGTCTCGTCATCGCACTGGTCAGTATCGCGTTTCTGTCCGGATTTGCGAGCGGTTGCTGGGCAGAGGGCTGGCTTGATATTGATGATTGCCTCGACCGGGGCGGCGCATGGGATTACGAGCGCAATACGTGCAGGTATGAATGACTGACCCCACCCCCCTCCACACCCCCGCCCGCCAGCCGGGCGACCCTGACGCTGCGTTGCGGCCCAAGCGGCTCGCCGAATTCGTCGGGCAGGAGGCCGCCAAGGGCAACCTTGCGGTGTTCATCGCTGCCGCGCGCGCGCGGGGGGAGGCGATGGATCATACCTTGTTCTTTGGCCCGCCGGGTCTGGGCAAGACCACGCTGGCGCAGATCATCGCGGGCGAGTTGGGCGTGGGTTTCCGCGCCACCAGCGGCCCGGTAATCGCCAAGGCGGGCGATCTCGCCGCGCTGCTCACCAATCTTGAACCGCATGACGTGCTGTTCATCGACGAGATTCACCGCCTCTCCCCCGTGGTTGAGGAAGTGCTCTACCCGGCGATGGAGGACCGCGCGCTTGATCTGATCATTGGCGAGGGGCCATCGGCGCGCTCTGTTCGGATCGACCTGCCGCCCTTCACCCTGATCGGAGCCACGACACGGCAGGGCTTGCTGACCACGCCGCTGCGCGATCGTTTCGGCATCCCGGTAAGGCTTAATTTCTACAGCCATGAAGAATTGGAGCGCGTCGTCACCCGCGCCGCCGGGTTGCTTGGCCTCGCGATCCAGCCCGATGGCGCGCACGAAATTGCGCGGCGTTCACGCGGCACCCCGCGTGTGGCCGGACGCCTGCTGCGCCGGGTGCGTGATTTTGCCGATGTTGCGGGCGCGGCCTCTGTCACCCGCCATGTCGCCGACGAGGCGCTGACCCGGCTGGAGATCGACCGGCTCGGCCTTGATGCGATGGACCGGCGCTACCTCACCATGATCGCGACCACGTACAAAGGTGGCCCGGTGGGGATCGAAACGCTCGCGGCGGGCCTCGCCGAACCGCGCGACACGGTCGAGGAGGTGGTCGAACCCTACCTCATCCAGCTCGGCCTGATCGCCCGCACCGCGCGCGGGCGGATGCTGAATGATGATGGCTGGGCGCATCTGGAACTGGCGCGGCCCGTTGATTCGTCCGCACCGCAGCAAAGCGGGCTGTTCGACGAAGATGGTTAACGCAGGCCGCTAACCAGCCGCCTGTTTTCGGTGCCAGTTCGGGACAGCGCGCCCGAAATCCCGCAGAACCGGGCCAAATCCGGGGCGTTGGTGGGCCTTGGCATGGTTAAGCCGGTTGCCCGGTGGCGGTTTCTGACCTCAAAAGCAGGTTGGTTTCGGGGGAGGTGCGGATGGTCCGCATTCCCCGCCACAGGCAAACAGGGTTAACGACTATGTCGCTCAAACTGGCCATCGCAAAGCTTTCTGCTGCTGCTGCGGGTGTTGCATTGTTGCAGGGCGGCGCGGTGCGCGTGGCCGAGCCGATGAACACCGACGCGCCGGAGTTCAGCTCGGAAATTGATGGCAAGCTGATCGCGGTCGATCCGCAAACCGGCGCGCGTTACATCAAGACGCGGACCCGCGATTTGCCGCCGCCCGAACAGCGCCGCCGCCGGATTGTCGAACGCACGGTTGAATGCCAGCCGGTCTCCCCCGGCGCGGTTGGCGCGCCGAGCGTGCCTGCTGGCGCGGTTGAGGCCTATTTCGATCCCAATGAATGCCCGCCGATTGCGCAGGTCGCCTATATGCCGGCCCCGCTGCCCCCGCTTCCGCCGATTTCGGGTGGCGGCGGCCCGGTTGGCGGTTTTGGCGGTTACGGCGGCGGGTTGGGCTTTGGCGGCGGCTTCGGTGGCGGCTTCTTTGGCGGGCTCTTCGGCGGCGGCGGGTCGTCATCGGGCGATGTGTCGGTTTCAACCACCACCAGCACCAGCGGCGGCGGTGAAGGCAGCAGCGGGGTTGTGGTCAATGTCGACGTCGACAATTCGACTTCGACCACTTCGTCCTCGGGCCAGATCAGCAGTTCCACCACCTCGTCCACCGGACAGATCAGCTCATCGACGGGTCAGGTTTCGACCTCGACCTCAACCGGGACGGTGTCGAGCAGCACCGGGGCGGTTTCGTCGTCGGGCGATGTGTCTTCGTCGACCGGCGCGGTGTCGAGTTCGGGCAACGTCTCTTCGTCGACCGGGGCTGTGTCGAGTTCCACCGGCGCGGTTTCCAGCTCCACTGGCGGCGTGTCGAGTTCGACCGGGGCGGTCTCCAGTTCCTCAGGCAACGTCTCAAGCTCGTCTGGCAATGTATCTAGCAGTTCGGGCAATGTTTCCAGCTCTTCGGGCAATGTCAGTTCTTCGACTGGCGCAGTTTCGAGTTCGTCGTCGTCATCTTCGTCGTCGAGTTCCTCTTCGTCGTCCTCGTCGAGCTCATCGGGGGGCGCCACCAGCGGCGGTAGCACCTCGGGCGATCTGACTAGCAGCACCAGCAGCAGCACATCCTCGTCGTCCTCCTCGTCGAGCAGCACCAGCGGATCGTCAGGCAGCAGTGGGTCGTCGGGTTCGAGCTCGTCGTCGAGCAGCAGTTCTTCCTCGTCATCATCGTCGAGCAGCGGCAGCACCTCGGGCGGTCACGAAGTTCCCGCGCCGCCGATGATGATCCTGTTCGGCCTTGCCGCCGCCGCGATCCTAGGCCGCCGCAAGTTAACGGGCACGCCGACCGCCTGATACCAAAGCGCGATGGGGCTGACTCATCGGGCTTTGGTTAAGCCCGTGCGGCGCTTGAGCATTTCCAATGCGTGATGCGTCAGCATCTCAGCGCGCTGGTATAAAGTCGAAAACGCGTTCACGCTTGCACGGCGAGCGAGAAGGGCGGCACCGGGGGGAGCCGCCCTTTTCTTATCCGATGGTGGGGGAATTAACGCGGCGCGATCGGCTGCTGCGCTTCGTCCCAGGCGATGATTCCTCCGGCGAGGTGTTCCACCGGCTTGCCGGTTGCATCAGCCAGCCGCTCACCCGCAATCGCTGATCGGCGGCCTGAACGGCAATAGAGCACAACCTCACGCCCATCCGACAGATCAAGCTTGGCCGGGTCAAACCGATCAAGCGCGATGTGTTCCGCGCCGGGGATCGCGCCTTCGGCCACTTCGGCATCGGTGCGCACATCGATCAACCGGACATTGCCCGCCGCCATCCGCGCGGCAAGCTCTGCGGGTGAGAGGTCGATCAATGCCGCAGGGGCGGCGATAGCGCCCGCCTCTGCATCCGCCGCCATCGCCAGTTCCACGCCAAGCGGGGCCGAGGACGAATCATCGCGATCGCTCGCCCCGCAGGCCGCCAAACCCAAGGCAATCGGCACAACGGGGATCAGACGCAAGGCGCGAAAGGCAGTCATCATCCCCGCATCATGCCGCAAGTTTGCGCAAGACGTAATGGAGAATCCCGCCGTGGCGGTAATATTCCATTTCGTTGGCGGTATCGATCCGGCACAGCGCCGCGAAGCTGAAGGTGCTGCCATCGGCGCGGGTGACGTCAACCGTGACGTCCTGCCCCGGTGTCAGATCAGCCAGGCCGCGAATCGAGAAGGTGTCGTCCGCCGTCAGGCAGAGCGTTTCGCGGGTGTCACCATCCTTGAACTGCAAGGGCAGCACGCCCATGCCGACCAGGTTGGAACGGTGGATGCGTTCAAAGCTTTCAACAATCACCATCCGCACGCCCAGCAGGATCGTGCCCTTCGCCGCCCAGTCGCGGCTGGAGCCTGTCCCGTATTCCTTGCCGCCGATCACCACCAGCGGGGTGCCGTCTTCCTTGTGGCGCATCGCCGCGTCGTAAATCGGCATGGTTTCGCCATTGTAGGTCGAAAACCCGCCTTCAACGCCTGGCACCATTTCGTTCTTGATGCGGATATTGGCAAAGGTGCCGCGCATCATCACTTCGTGGTTGCCGCGCCGCGAACCATAGGAGTTGAAGTCCTTTTTCGCGACCTGGTTCGCTTTGAGGTAGGAGCCAGCCGGGCTATCTTCCTTGATCGAACCGGCGGGCGAAATGTGATCGGTGGTGACCGAATCGCCCAGCACCGCCAGCGGCTTGGCATCGACGATGTCGGTCAGCGGCGGCGGGGTCATCGTCATCCCGTCAAAATAGGGTGGGTTGGCGACGTAGGTGCTGCCAGCGCGCCATTGGTAGGTATCCGACGGTTCAACCGTGATCGCCTGCCAGTGTTCATCACCGTCATAGACGTTGGCGTAGCGGCTGACGAACATTGACCGGTCGATATTGGCGGCGCGGTGCTCGGCAATTTCGGCGTTGGTCGGCCACAGATCGGCCAGCATCACGTCGTTGCCGTTCTGGTCCTGCCCGATCGGGGTGGTGGTGATGTCCTCGGTCACGGTGCCCTTGAGCGCGTAGGCCACCACCAGCGGCGGCGAGGCGAGGAAGTTGGCGCGCACATCCGGGCTGACCCGACCTTCGAAGTTGCGGTTGCCCGACAATACGCTTGCGGCAACAATGTCATTGCCGTTGATCGCGGCGCTGATCGGGGCTGCCAGCGGGCCGGAATTGCCGATGCAGGTGGTGCAGCCATAGCCGACCAGATCGAACCCGATCGCATCAAGGTGTTCCTGAAGGCCCGATTTCACCAGGTAATCGGTCACCACCTGCGATCCCGGTGCCAGCGAGGTCTTGACCCACGGCTTGGGCTTCAACCCGCGCTCATTCGCCTTCTTGGCGACCAACCCGGCGGCGATCAGCACGTCGGGGTTGGAGGTGTTGGTGCAACTGGTAATCGCGGCGATCACCACGTCGCCATCGCCGATGTCGTGATCCTTGCCTTCTACCGCCACGCGCGCGGGGCCGCTTTTGCCGTAAACCTTGCTGAGATCGCCGTTGAACAGTTCATCCACCTCTTGCAGGATCACCTTGTCCTGCGGGCGCTTGGGGCCGGCAAGGCTGGGGACGACCGCCGCCATGTCGAGGCTCAGCGTCTTGGAGAACACCGGCACATTGGCGGGATCAAACCACATCCCCTGCGCGCGTGCATAGGCTTCGACCAGAGCGATGTTTTCTTCGCTGCGACCGGTCAGGCGCAGGTAGTCGATGGTCTTGTCATCAATGCCGAAGAACCCGCAGGTCGCGCCATATTCGGGTGCCATATTGGCGATGGTGGCGCGGTCGGCCAGCGTCAGATTGGCCACACCGGGGCCGTAGAACTCAACGAAACGCCCCACCACGCCGACTTCGCGCAGCATCTGCACGCAGGTCAGCACCAGATCGGTGGCGGTCACGCCTTCGGCCATGCGGCCTTCAAGGTAAAAGCCGACCACTTCGGGGATCAGCATCGAAATCGGCTGACCGAGCATCGCGGCCTCAGCCTCGATCCCGCCGACGCCCCAGCCGAGCACGCCCAATCCGTTGATCATGGTGGTGTGGCTGTCCGTTCCGACGCAGGTGTCGGGATAGGCGACCATTACCCCGTCGGGGCCTTGCGATGACCACACCGCCTGCGCGATGTTTTCCAGGTTCACCTGATGGCAGATGCCCGTTCCCGGCGGCACGGCGGAGAAGTTTTCAAAGCTTTTGGAACCCCACTTGAGGAAGTCATAGCGTTCGGCATTACGCTCATATTCGAGCGCCATGTTCGCTTCCATCGCCTTGGGATGGCCGAATTCATCGACCATTACCGAGTGGTCGATCACCAGATTGACCGGCACCAGCGGGTTGATCTTGGCAGTATCGCCGCCCAGTTTCTTGATCGCATCGCGCATCGCGGCCAGATCGACCACGCAGGGCACCCCGGTGAAATCCTGCAACAGCACGCGCGCCGGGCGATACTGGATTTCCTCACCCGTGGTGGGGTTGTCCTGCCAATCGACAATCGCCTGAATATGTTCGCGCCCCACGGTGAACCCGCCGTCTTCAAAGCGCAGCAGGTTTTCCAGCAATACCTTCATCGAAATCGGCAGGCGCGATACGTCGCCCAACTGCTCGGCGGCTTTCGCGAGCGAGTAATAGGCGTATTCCTTGCCGCCGACATTAAGGGTCTGACGGGTTTTGAACGTGTCCTGGCCGATTGCGGTCATGGGGGGATTCCATCCTTTTCGATTGGCCCGCCCCCGATCCAGCAAGGGCGCGGTTTTACGAGGCGCACCTGCGCTTTCGCGCGCGCGAGGTCAAGGGGGCCAAGGTCGGATTGGCCTTGGAGAATGGTCTTAAGCGGGTGTTTTTGAGGTAATTGCAGCGGGTCTGCGTGTCGCCAGCCAGCAGCCCGCGATGATCAGCGCGGTTCCCGCCAGTGTCGGCACAGTTACCGCTTCGCGGAAAAACAGCCAGCCGAACAAGGTTGCCCAGACAAAGCCCGAATATTCGGTCGGTACCAGCGCGCTTGCTTCGGCGCGGGCGTAGGCCCAGGCAATCGCCAGCGATCCCGCCACGGTCAACGCGCCTGCCGCCAGCAGCGGCACCAACGCCTCCCGCGCAGGCGGTGTCCACAGCAGCGGGGCGAGGGTGAGCAGCACCAATCCGCCGATCCCACTGTGAAACGTAGTAATCTCAATCGGCCCGGCAACCTGCGCCTGCCGCCGGATGACAATGAAATTGTAGGCGTAAAGCAGTGCCGAGACGAACAGCGAAGCAATGCCCAATGCGGCGCCTTCATCGAATTTCCCCTGCCCGATCCGCCCGCCGATGATTACCAGCGTCCCGGCAAAGCCCAGCAGACTGGCACCGATGGCTGCGCGGCTGATTGCTTCGCCCAGCAATACGTGGGCGAGATAGAGGGCCAGCAACGGCGCCATAAAACTCAGCGCAATCGCCTCGGCCAGCGGCAGGCGGGTGAGCGCGAAGAAGAAGGTCAGCGCCATGAAGGCCGATATAACGCCGCGCGTCAGGTGCAGCTTCAACACCGCCCGGTTTGGCCAGGCAGGCCCGCGCGCCAGCCAGATCGGCGCGATGATCGCCGCGCCAATCCCGGCGCGCAGCACGGTGGCGGTATAGGCCCCGATCATCAGCGCTGCCTCTTTCATGAAGGCATCCATCAAAGACAGGAACCCCACGCCCGCCAGCGCGGCGGCAAAGGGCAGCAGGGGGCGGGCAGTGATGGGCATGGCGGATGCGATAAGCCGTTCGTCCAGCAACGTCACGCGCGCGCGGCGCTGGCGCCAGTGGCTGTGCACATTAATCGCTGCGAAAGCCAAGGTGGTTGATAGGGGGTGTCCGCGCGGCGTATGATTGCAGCGGACACATGGTCGCGGTGAATAATGGCGGCATGGGGCGAAAAGGCAGGATAGTGATGAGGTTCGCGAAAAGATTTGCAGGCGGTGTCGCAATCGCGGCGCTGGTGGCAACAGCGGCGCTGGGGCAGGATAGCGGCGCGGTGCGTGCCCAAATGCTGCCCAAGCCCGAAGTGCAGGGCGGCCCCCAGCCCGCGCAACTGCCCAAACCGCGTGACGCCTTTGATCAGGCTTTCCCGACAGTCTCGCAGCCGATGGTGCAGCCCGGAATGGAGGCACCTGCGCCGCTGGTGCAGGCGTGGAGCATCGCGCAGGTCGCGCGATTGGTGGCGGTGATCGAAGGTATCGGTGCAGAAGGCCTCGATCCGGCGGATTACGATCTCCAACCGCTCAAGGTTGCGCTTGCCTCCGGCCCGTCGGATGAATTGAACCAGATCGCCTCGCAAAGCTTTGTCTGGCTGGTTGAGGATTTGCGCGATGGGCGCACCCCGATGGAGGCGCGCGAACAGTGGTTCGTGATCGATCCCGACCGTGAGACATTGCGCACCGGCGATATCCTCGCCCAAGCGCTTGCGACCGGCGATATTGCAGGCACGCTGGCAAAACTCGCCCCGACGCACCCCGATTATGCGCGGCTGCGCGACGAACTGGCTAAGACGCCCGAAACCGACATTGCCAAACGCAAGCTGATCCGCGCCAATATGGACCGCTGGCGCTGGCTGGCGCGCGATCTCGGGCCGCAATATCTGATCACCAATGTGCCCGAGTTTCAATTGCGGCTGACGGTCAAGGACAAGATCATCAGCACCTATCGCACCATCGTTGGCAAGCCGGGGCGCACCGCCACCCCACAATTGGCTGAAACGATCGAAGGCATCGTGTTCAACCCGACCTGGACGGTGCCGCAATCGATCGTCAAGGGCGAAGGGCTGGGCGCCAAAGTTCTCGCCAACCCCGAATGGGCGAAGCGCAACGGTTATGTCGGCACGCGCGGGGCCAATGGCTATATCAGCGTGGTGCAGCAGCCGGGGCCGGGCAATTCGTTGGGGCTGATGAAGCTGGAAATGCCCAATGCGCAGGCGATTTTCTTCCACGACACTCCGTCGCGCCACCTGTTCGCCAATGATAACCGCGCATTGAGCCACGGCTGCATCCGTACCGAACGTGCGCTGGAACTGGCGATGACGATGGCAATTCTGGGCAAGGGCGCGACCAAGGACGAAGCGGTGGCGATCTCATCCTCGGGCAAATACACCAAGGTGATGATGGAAAAGCAGTGGCCCGCGTACATCACCTATTTCACCATGGCATCGGACATCAACGGCGAGATGGCGACCTTCAAGGACATCTACGGCCGCGACGCCCCGGTGCTCGCCAGCCTTGACAAGCCGCGCGTGCGCGAACGCACTTACGTGCCGGTCGACGAGGTGATCGTCATCGAGGATAACCTGCGCGATAGTTAGGCTGTCGCGCTACAGGTTGAGCGGCGCGCGCTCGATCATCGCCAGTTCGGGCAGCGGCTGGATGCTGCCGTCTTCTTCCAGCCCAAGGCTGTCGGCAAACAGCAGCCGCCCGCCCGACAGGTGCATCAAAGCGATGCGGAACTGTTCCTCACCCATCGCGAAACACCCGTTGGAGCGCCCGAGGCGGCCATATTTCTCAAGATGCGAGGCTTCGGCATAATCGGCGCGGTGCATCACGATATAGCGGCGCAGCGCGGCGTCGTTGCTTTCATCCAGCCCGCCCAGCCGCACTGATGTGCCATAGCGGCCCTTGTACCATTCCCACGTCACGTAAGCCCCCCGGCTGGTGGCGTTGGAACCTTCGGTATTGGAGAATTGCTTGAGCCAGCCGTCATGCTGCCGGTCGGAACCCTGACCGTGGCTGACGTGGTAGGATTGCACCTCACCCCGGTTGAAGTTGACGAAGTGGAACCGCGGCTTGGCCGAATGCAGCCCGTAATCGGCAATGCCGACAATATCGCGTTTCCAGATCGCATCGCCCGCGCGCGCCAGTTCGCGCTTGGCAATGTCGAACAGAATGCGATCACGCGGGGTGCCGGGTGATACCGCCGCAAAGGCGCGCATCGGCAGCGCCAGTGTCGCCCCCGCAATCAGAGAGCCTTTGAGAAGATCGCGCCGGTTCATTACCCTATAAAGTAACCCGCCGGGCTTGCGTTCCCAATAAGGCAAAACACGGTTCATCGCAGCTATGCCTCGCTTCGTAGGGGAAGCGCTGCGTATCCAGCGTTTTCCTGCGCCATCACCAGCATCGAGGCGGCGTGGCGCGCGGCGACTATGCGCGGATCATCGCCATATCCGCCTCCCAGCGCCGATGCGATGGCGAGGCCCCGGCGGCGCGCCTCTGCGATCACGAAACGATCACGCGCCGCCAGCCCCGCGTCAGTCAGCGCGAGCCTGCCCAGCTTGTCTTCCGCGTGGGGATCAACCCCCGCCTGATAGAACACGAAATCGGGCGCGAAACCGGCCATCACCTCGGGCAGGTGACGGGCCAGCGCCGCCATATAGCCATCATCATCCACCCCATCGGGCAAGGACACATCGCGGCTGGAGCGTGCCTTTCGCACAGGAAAATTCTTTTCCGCGTGGAGCGAGAGGGTGAAGATATCCTCGCGCCCGGCGGTCAGGCTGGCGGTGCCATCGCCCTGATGCACGTCCAGATCGACGATCAGAACGCGCGCCGCATCGCCCTCGGCAATCAGGCGGTTGGCGGCCACTGCCAGATCGTTGAACACGCAATAACCCGCGCCGGTATCATGCAAGGCATGATGGCTGCCTGCCGCTGAATTGGCGGCATAACCGTGACTCATGGCGAGCTGCGCGGCTAGCCATGTGCCGCCATTGGTATGGCGCACGCGGCTGGCGATAGCGGGTGTTACCGGAAAGCCGATCCGGCGTTCTTTGTCGCGCGGAACATCAGCGCGAAACACCTGATCGACATAGGCGGGGCAATGCACCGCTTCGAGCCATGCGCGCGGGCAAGGCTCTGGCGCGTGTTCGGTGATCGGGGCTCCGCTGGCGCGCAATTCCTCCATCACGAGGTAGTATTTGTCGAAGCGGAAAGACCCGCGTTCGGGGCGCGGAGCCATGTAATCGGCGTGGTGGACGACGTGGAGCATTCAGACCCGTCCCGCCCGCCTGTTGGAGACACATGTGACACTGTCCAGAAGCAGAAAACCCGGGCCTGCCAGATCAACGGCAATGGCAGGGGCGAAGGGGCGAAAACGGGCGTTCATGCAGGCAATCATGCCACCATCATTGGCTGTAGGACAGTCTCATAGCCAGCCCGTATGTTCGGCCAGAATCGTCGCCCCCAGCGCGATCAGGATTACCCCGCCCGCCCGTTCGGCCCATGTGCCCCAGCGATTCCCTGCGATCCGGCCCAGTATGACCCCCGCCGCGCTCAGCGCAAAGGTGACGATACCGATTAGCGCGGCGGCCGTCAGCGGCGCGACATCCAGCGTTGGTAGGGTAATCCCGGCGGCGAGCGCATCAATGCTGGTGGCGACCCCTGCGACCAGCAGCGCCCGGCCTGTCAGCCTGTGCGATGCTTCCTCCTCACCCACGTGCCCGCCCAGCATCCGCACCCCGAGGAAGGTCAGCAACCCAAAGGCGATCCAGTGATCGACCGCCGCGACATGAGCCATGGCAAACGCGCCGATCCCCCAACCGATCAGCGGCATGACGCCCTGGAACAGGCCAAAGGTGAGCGCGATGGCGAGGCCGCCGCGCGCGTCGGGCCGAAACCGCGCCCCCTGCGTCAGCGCGACGGCAAAGGCATCCATCGCCAGCGCGAGTGCAAGAAACAGGGCTTCGATCACGGCTGTGTCCTGATTATGGCACCTGCGGGGCGCGGGCCTTAGCCAGAGCAGCGAGTTCTGCGGAAATCGCATCCTCGCTGCGGCTGGCTGGAAAGTTTGAGTTGATCGGCACGGCACCGAAAACGTGCAGGCGCAACTATCGCGAGATCGGCGGCCGATCCTACATTCTTAATTTCACGCCGGAGCAATTACCGCGATGCGCTTTGCATCAAATGCGCTTCATCGATATATGCAATTCCTTGCGCTGGAAAAGCTGTTTTGCGAAATTTTTCTCATCACCGTGCCAAGCCGCGTGCGCAACTCACTGACTTCCAATCCTACGCTGGCTGCGACTTCGGCATCGCTCAGACCTTGCTCGGTAGAGGAGATGGCACCCATCAGTTCCTGCTCGTCGGCATCAAGCGAAGCGAAGGCCTCATCGGTGATGCAAGCGCACTCTTCTTCGGTCAAATTCCCGTTGCCCGAGCTCACGCAGCTCGCTGTCATTTCCGCCTTCGCCTTGTCGACGCCGGAACCGCAAGCTGACAGCGCGATCAGCAACCCGGCACCCAATGCCATCTTCGATAGATTTACCATACCTTTCTCCTTGACACCCCTTGGTTCAAACTACGGAGAAGCAGGCATCTGTCAATCTGGTGTGGCCTTAGCCAGAGAAGCGAGTTCCGCGTAAATCGCGTCCTCGCTGCGGCTGGCGGCGTTGCGCCAGCTGGTCGCGGTGTCGACATTGACCAGATTGCCATCGGCGGTCAGCACCAGCAGCGCGGGCGTGCCGGGGAAATCGGCAAGGCCGAACCGCTGCGCAATATCCAGATTATGCCCATCACCCGATTGCGGCATCCCGACATTGACGAACACCAACTCGTAATGCGCCGCCACCAGCGCGGCAAAGCGCGGGGTGCCGAGCCATCCGGCCAGCGCGCGGCTATCGTGGCACCAGTTCGCGCCCATCACCAACAGCACCCGCCTGTCTGCCGCAGCGGCGCGGGTGAGCGCGGCGTCGACATCGCCCATCGCATCGGGGGACACGGCATAGGCGCTCGCTTCGGGATGGTCGCCGGCGGCCGACACGATGCTGCCTGCAATCGCTGAACCACCGATTACCAGCAATCCCGCGATCAGGCCTGACACAATCGGTTTGATCACTCCGCCGCTTCCGCCGTTTGCGCAGGCGCTGCGTGGGGATCGAACGCGGTTGCTTCGCCTGCCTCGATCTCGGCCGCCTTGGCCTCGACCAAGCGGACGATGTGATCGAGCATATCCTCGCTTTCGACCGTGTGATCGGTCACGCCGCGCAGATACACCATGTGCTTGCCCGCGCCGCCGCCGGTCAGGCCGATATCGGTTTCGCGCGCTTCGCCGGGGCCATTGACCACGCAGCCAAGGATCGACAGGCTCATCGGGGTCTTGATGTGGTCTAGCCGCGCTTCGAGCGCTTCCACGGTGCGGATCACGTCGAACCCCTGCCGCGAGCATGAGGGGCACGAGACGACGCGCACGCCGCGGGTGCGCAGGCCGAGCGATTTGAGCATTTCGAACCCGACCTTGATTTCCTGCTCCGGTTCCGCCGACAGGCTGACGCGGATGGTATCGCCGATCCCGGCCCACAGCAGGCTGCCCATACCGATCGAGGATTTGACCGTGCCGCCGATCAGCCCGCCCGCTTCGGTAATACCAAGGTGCAGCGGGCAATCGACGGTTTCGGCCAGCCCGTGATAGGCCGCCACCGCAAGGAAGATGTCGCTGGCCTTCACCGCGACCTTGAATTCGTGAAAATCGTGATCCTGCAACAGTTTGATGTGATCGAGTGCGCTTTCGATCAGCGCTTCGGGGCAGGGCTCACCATATTTTTCGAGCAGGTCTTTTTCCAGGCTGCCTGCGTTCACCCCGATGCGGATCGCGCAGCCATTGGCCTTGGCCGCGCGCACGACTTCGGCGACGCGCTGGGCTGATCCGATATTGCCGGGATTGATCCGCAGGCACGCCGCGCCCGCATCGGCGGCTTCCAAGGCGCGCTTGTAGTGAAAATGGATATCGGCCACGATCGGAATGCGCGCGGCGCGGGTGATCTGCTTGAAATCGCGGGTCGATTCTTCGGTCGGGCAGGATACGCGGATAATGTCCGCGCCCACGTCCTCACACCGACGAATCTGGTCGATTGTCGCCTTCACATCCTCGGTCGGGGTGTTGGTCATGGTCTGCACCGTGATCGGCGCATCGCCGCCCACGGGGACATTCCCCACCATGATCTGACGCGATTTGCGCCGTTCGATTGTGCGCCAGGGCCGAATGGAAGACATGCGCCCGCCTATAGCGGTGCCTGCATGACGGAGCAATGACCCTAGGCGGGATACTGCGCCCCGGTCAGCTGTTCGCTGAGCGTCCACAACCGTTCAGCCGCTGCCGGATCAAGCGCATAGGAACGCACGCCGCCTTCGGATGATTGGTTGTCCACGGGGGCCACATGGCAATCTTCGCAATAGACCCCGCCGGTGCCTTCCAGTTCAAGCGCGGTCGCGGCCCAGCAGCTGGTTGCGGCGCCTTGCGGAATGGTCTTCCACGCAAAGCCGCTATCGCTTTTGGTCACGCGCTCGATCAGCGCGGCGGTCATTTCCTCGGTCATGTGGCGGCCCAGATTGGTTCGGATGCCGCCGGGATGCACTGCATAGGCGTGGATGCCCTTGGCGGCAAAGCGCGCCTCCAGCCCGACGGTAAACAGGATGTTCGCGGTCTTCGAATGACCATAGCTTTGCCACGGATCATAGGGCCGTTCGGTGAAATTGGGGTCGTCAAGATCAACCGGGGCAAAGTGATGGCCGCGGCTGGAGAGGTTGACGATGCGTTTGGCATTGCCTGCCTCGATCAAAGGCAGCAGTTCTGCGGTCAGCGCGAAATGGCCCAGATGGTTGGTGCCGAACTGCATTTCGAACCCATCGGCGGTGTGCATCAGCGGGCAGGCCATTACGCCTGCATTGTTGATCAGCAAGTCGATCGCGGTGAAGCGTTTGCGGGCCTCGTCCCCGCAGGCGCGGATGCTGGCGAGGTTGCCGAGATCGCAGATGATGGTGTCAATGCTGGCATCAGGGTGCTGCGCCCGGATCGCTGCTGCGGCTTCATCCAGCTTGGCCTGATCCCGCCCGGCCATGATGATGCGCGCGCCGCACGCCGCCATCGCCCGCGCGGTTTCCTGACCCAGCCCCGAATTGGCACCGGTGATGAACACCGTCAGCCCGGCCATGTCCTTGCCCGCCAACACCTCATCCGTGGTGCTGTCTTTGCCGAATGTGCTCATCTGCTCTCTCCTGCGCTTATAGTTTCAATTGGTAGAGGAATTCCGCGTCCAGCTGCGTGCCGACGCGGAAGGTGATATCGGCGATCTTGGCAAAGCCATAGCGTTGATAGAACCGCTGCGCGCCGTAATTTTCGGAATAGACCGATAGCAGCACCGCATCATGACCGCCCGCGCGGGCCTGATCCAGCGCCCATTCCATCAGCTGTGCCCCGACCCCGGTGCCGGTGTGCTGCGGCAGCGCATAAAGCTGGCTGAGCTCAATCGGGTTTGTCGCGGCGGAATGGGCGGCATAGTGGCTGGGGTAGCGCAGCTTGCAATAGGCGACCAGCTTGCCGTTCACTTCGGCAAGGCAGTGGGCGCATTCCTCGCCCGCGATTTCCTGCGCCACGGCAGCGGGATCGTGCACCTCGGCAAGGAACGCGGCGAGGTCTGCTGCGGTGTAGAGATGCGCGAAGGCGGCGGTGAAGGTTTCGGCCCCCAGCGCGGCAAGCGCGGGGGCATCGGCGATGGTGGCGGGGCGCAGGATCATGGGAAGCGCCCTAGCGCTGCGGGCGTGCGTTGTTAAGCTGGCGAAACGCAGCGGGCCGCGTTAGACATCGCGGCTATGAAGAACCTCATCGCGCTCATCGCACTCGCCCTGCTGCCCGCCGCCGCTCTGGCTCAGGATACGCCGCCGCCCGAACCCAAATGGTCGATTGCCATCCACGGCGGGGCAGGCACGCTGAACCGCGATGCGATGACGCCGGAAAGGCGCGCCGAATACGAGGCCGCGTTACAGGTCGCGCTCGATGCCGGAGCCAAGGTGCTGGCCGAAGGCGGCAGCGCGATGGACGCGGTGAAGGCCGCGATCATCCCGATGGAAGATTCGCCGCTGTTCAATGCGGGCAAGGGCGCGGTGTTCACTTGGGAAGGGACGAACGAACTCGATTCCTCGATCATGGACGGGCGTGACCGCAGCGCCGGGGCGGTGGCGGGGGTCAAGACGGTCAAGAACCCGATCCTGCTGGCTGACAGCGTGCGCACCGCCAGCCCGCACGTGATGTTGATGGGTGCAGGCGCGGAAGCTTTTGCGGCGGAACAGGGCTTTGCCGTAACCCCGCCCGAATATTTCGCTACGCCTGCGAGGGCCGAGGCGCTGGAGCGGATGAAGGCGCAGCAGCTTTCGGCGCTGGATGTCGATCACAAGTTCGGCACGGTCGGCGCGGTGGCGCTTGACCAGCATGGCAACCTTGCGGCGGGCACCTCGACCGGCGGGATGACCGGCAAGCGCTGGGGCCGGGTGGGCGATGCGCCGGTGATCGGCGCGGGGACCTATGCGGATAATCGCAGCTGTGCGGTGTCGGCGACGGGCTGGGGGGAGTATTTCCTGCGGGTGGGCGTGGCGCACGAGATTTGCGCGCGGCTTCGATACACCATTCCCGCGCTAGAATTTCGGCTTCACCCGTGGGATCCCATCACGATCAAGAATTATGCACAGACCGTTGCCGATGAAGTTATGGCCGACGTTAAAGACTTGGGTGGCGACGGCGGGGTGATCCTCGTCACGCCCGAGGGCCATGCGATCTTCAGCTTCAACACCAGCGGGATGTATCGCGGTCGCGCGACCAGCGATGGGGAGAACGAAGTGGCGATTTTCGGGGGCGAGGAGCAGGCTTCGGCCACGCCGGATCATTGACCCCTTTACTCCCCTCCCCTTGTGGGAGGGGTTGGGGGAGGGGAGCGAGGCCGCAGGCTTCGCTTGTGTCCACTGACGTGGTGCCCCCCCCCCCCCCCCCCCCCCCCCCCCCCCCCGGGGGGGGGGGGCGCAAAAAAAAAAAACAACCCCCCCCCACCCCCCCGAAGCGGGGGGGGCGAAAAATATAAAAAAAAGCCACCCCCCCCCCCC